>NZ_JBFADG010000038.1:0-39823 GCF_040641275.1 Streptomyces sp. NPDC021096
CTGGCGTTGACTTTTGGCACGCTGTTGAGTTCTCAAGGAACGGACGCTTCCTTTGTACTCACCCTCTCGGGCTTTCCTCCGGGCGCTTCCCTTCGTTGTTTCCAACCTTACCAGATCCGTTTTCCAGTCCGTTTCCGGTCTGAATTCCGTTTCCGGCCCCCTGTTGGCGGGGCGTTTCGACTTTATCAGAATTTCTTCCGGCCGATTTCCATCGGCTTTCCGATTCCTGAAGGGAGTCGAGGCGCTTCGTTGTGTGATGTTCTCACTGACCGAAGCTGGTCAGATCCTAACCGTTGCAGTGGACTGGGTCCACTTCGTCGCAACCGTTCGAATCTACCTCCCCACGCATCCCGTGTCAACGGTCTTTGTGGGGCGAAGAGAACAGTACCAGGTTCAAAGGGTCCCGAAGGACGACGGCGGGGTCTCCAGGTCCTCGAGCTCCACGCCGGGGGCCGAGAGCACCACGTCGCCGGCGAGGTGCACCGCGTACTGCTCCCCCGTGTCCAGGGCGCTGACCTGGTACTCGTCCACTTCGAGCGGGCCGTTGTCAGTGTCGTGTGCTGTCCTGGCGACCAGGGCCCACGACTGGTCGACCGTAAGGGGGGCGAGGACCGGGGCGGTGAAGTGGACGAGGCGGATTCGTGTCGCTCCCTGGCCGGGGGACAGCTGGAGGAGGCGGGCGATGGCCACGTAGAAGGCGGGGGAAGCGCCGGTGAAGGCGTGGGCGCGGACGTTTCCTTCCGTCGCGTGCTCGCCGGTGGGGTCGGTGCGGACCCAGGTGACGCCCTCGAGGGCGGCGCCGCGCACCTGCCAGTCGGCGCTCTGGAGCTGGAGACGGATGGGGCGGCCGAGGTCGTCGATGGCGAGGTCGACCGAGCCGGCGGGGGCGCCGGAGGGGTCGGTGGTCTGGGAGACGTAGCGCCAGCCGGAGGGGCCGGGGGCGCAGTGGAAGCGCTCGTCGCCGAGGGGGGAGTGATCGTGGGGGTCGTAAAGGGAGTAGCGGCCGCGGGGCATGGTGGTGAAGTCCTTGACGCGAACGGGACAGGCCCCCGCCCTGGGGGCGGGGGCCTGTTCTATCAGGTGCTCAGGCAGCTGCCGTGGATCCGGCTGCTGTCAGTAGCGGTAGTGGTCGGGCTTGTACGGGCCCTCGACCGGCACGCCGATGTACGACGCCTGCTCGGGGCGCAGCGTCGTGAGCTTCACGCCGAGGGCGTCGAGGTGGAGGCGGGCCACCTTCTCGTCCAGGAGCTTGGGCAGGACGTAGACGTCGGTCGGGTAGGACTCGGGCTTCGTGTAGAGCTCGATCTGGGCCAGGGTCTGGTCCGCGAAGGAGTTCGACATGACGAAGGACGGGTGACCGGTGGCGTTGCCCAGGTTGAGCAGGCGGCCCTCGGACAGCACGATGAGCACCTTGCCGTCGGGGAAGGTCCAGGTGTGGACCTGGGGCTTGACCTCGTCCTTGACGATGCCGGGGAGCTTCGCCAGGCCCGCCATGTCGATCTCGTTGTCGAAGTGGCCGATGTTGCCGACGATGGCCTGGTGCTTCATCTTGGCCATGTCGGCGGCCATGATGATGTCCTTGTTGCCCGTGGTGGTGACGAAGATGTCGGCGGTCTCGACGACCTCGTCCAGGGTGGTGACCTGGTAGCCGTCCATGGCCGCCTGGAGGGCGTTGATCGGGTCGATCTCGGTGACGATCACCCGGGCGCCCTGGCCGCGGAGCGACTCCGCGCAGCCCTTGCCCACGTCGCCGTAGCCGCAGACGACGGCGACCTTGCCGCCGATCAGGACGTCGGTGGCGCGGTTGATGCCGTCGATGAGGGAGTGGCGGCAGCCGTACTTGTTGTCGAACTTCGACTTCGTCACCGCGTCGTTGACGTTGATCGCGGGGAAGAGCAGCGTGCCGGCCTGCTGCATCTCGTACAGGCGGTGGACGCCGGTGGTGGTCTCCTCGGTGACACCGCGGATCTCGGACGCCAGCTGGGTCCACTTCTGCGGGTTCTCGGTCAGGGTGCGGTTGAGGAGCGTGAGGATCTGCGCGTACTCCTCGCTGTCCGCCGTCGCCGGGTCGGGGGCGGAGCCCGCCTTCTCGAACTCGACGCCCTTGTGGACCAGGAGGGTGGCGTCACCACCGTCGTCGAGGATCATGTTCGGGCCGCCGGTGGGGGTGTTCGGCCAGGTCAGCGCCTGCTCCGTGCACCACCAGTACTCCTCCAGCGTCTCGCCCTTCCAGGCGAAGACGGGGACGCCCTGCGGGTCCTCGGGGGTGCCCTCCGGGCCGACGGCGATGGCGGCGGCCGCGTGGTCCTGGGTGGAGAAGATGTTGCAGGACGCCCAGCGCACCTGTGCGCCCAGCGCCACGAGGGTCTCGATCAGCACCGCGGTCTGCACGGTCATGTGCAGCGAGCCGGTGATGCGGGCGCCGGCCAGCGGCTGCGTCTCCGCGTACTCCTTGCGGATCGCCATCAGGCCGGGCATCTCGTGCTCGGCGAGGGTGATCTCCTTACGACCGAAGGCCGCCAACGACAGGTCCGCGACCTTGAAATCCCGGCCGGTGGTGGTAGTCATACGGGCTGCTCCTCCTGTGGGGTGAGCGGGCGTTGGGTACGGCTGTGCACGCGGTCAAGCCCAGCGTGCGCGTGTGTCCGCCCACACTGGTCCCCTGGCCGCAGCGCAGTCCGTCGGAGGCCCTCTCTCCCTCGGCCGAGCCGCGTCCGCGGCCCGCCCGACCGCCATCAGCAGCGACGTCTGGCTCTGCCCCGAATCTACACCGGGGCACCGGAGGAGCCCCAGCCCCCTTTCGACAAGTTGCTGACTCGCCCCGGACCTCCTGTCCGTCGGTCTGTCCGTCAGTCCGTCAGGTGTTGCAGGATGCGAGCAGTGATGAGTGGTGAGGAGACCCCGTGACGCCATCAGCCGATCCGCCCGCCCCTGCGGCAAGGAGCGGACGACGGCTCAAATTGCTTGCCGTGACCGCCTGCCCGACGGGCATCGCGCACACCTATATGGCGGCGGAGAAGCTGCAGCAGGCGGCGGAGGCGCTCGGTCACGACATCAAGGTGGAGACCCAGGGCTCGATCGGTGCGGAGAACGTCCTGACCGACAACGATGTCGGCGAGGCCGACGGCGTCATCGTCGCGGCCGACAAGGACGTCGACCTCGGCCGGTTCGCCGGCAAGCGGGTGCTGTCCGTGGGGGTGGCCGAGGGCATCCACCATCCCGAGCAGTTGATCGAGCGGGTACGGGACGCTCCGGTCCACGAGCCCGGTGGAGGGGCCGGTTCCGGTGCCGGGCGGGCGGTGGCCCGGGGTGGGGTACCCGGTGGCGGCACGGGGCGCGGCGTCACGTACAAGGCGCTGATGAACGGCGTCTCGTACATGATTCCGTTCGTCGTCGTGGGCGGTCTGCTGATCGCGGTGTCGCTCGCGCTGGGCGGTCATCCCCAGGCGGACGGCGGGCTGGTGATCCCGGAGGGCTCGTTCTGGAAGCACGTCTTCGACATCGGGGACATCGGCTTCAAGCTGATGATCCCGATCCTGTCGGGCTACATCGCCTACGCGATCGCCGACCGTCCCGCGCTCGTACCCGGCATGATCGGGGGCTGGATCGCCAACACGGGCGCGCTGTACGACTCCGAGTCGGGCGCGGGCTTCATCGGGGCGATCGTGACGGGCTTCCTCGCCGGTTACCTCGTCCTGTGGATCAAGAAGGTCGAAGTACCGAGGTTCGTCCGGCCGATCATGCCGGTCATCGTGATCCCGGTGCTGGCGACCTCGGCCGTCGGCCTCTTCTTCATCTACGTCCTCGGGCGCCCGATCTCCTGGGTCTTCGAGCACCTCACCACCTGGCTCGGCGGTCTGACCGGTACGAGCGCCGCCCTGCTCGGCGTCATTCTGGGCCTCATGATCGCGTTCGACATGGGCGGTCCGGTCAACAAGACGGCGTTCCTGTTCGGCGCGGGGCTGGTCTCCAAGAACCCGGAGATCATGGGCATGTGTGCGGCGGCCATTCCGGTACCGCCGCTCGGTCAGGGACTGGCCACGCTGCTGCGGCGCGGGTTGTTCGACGAGCAGGAGCGGGAGACCGGGCTGGCGGCGCTGTTCATGGGTTTCTTCGGCATCACCGAGGGCGCGATCCCGTTCGCGGCGGCGCGGCCCGCACGGGTGATTCCGGCCAACATGCTGGGCGGCGCGGTGGCGGGTGCCATCGCGGGGCTCGCGGGGGTCACGGACAGCGTGCCGCACGGCGGGCCGATCGTGGCCGTGCTGGGGGCGGTGGGCGGGGTGCCGATGTTCTTGATCGCGGTGGCTGTGGGGACGGTGGTGACCGCGCTGACGACGGTCACCCTCATGGCTGTGGGCGGCTCGTCCACCGGGCGGGCGCCTGGGCAGCTGGCGCCTGGGCAGCGGGCGGGTGCGGATGCCGTCGGGCCGTCGGCCGTGCCCCGGGGTGCCGGTGGGACCGGTGGGACCGGGCCGGAGGGTCCGCCCGAGGTGCTCTCGGGTTACCTCACCGGGGCGACCGTGCGGCGGGAACTCGCCGCGCGCGACAAGGTGGCGGCGATCCGGGAGATGGCCGAACTGCTGGCGGCCGGCGGCAAGGTGACGGACGTCGACGCCCTCGTGGACGCGGTCCTGGCCCGCGAGGAGCTGGGGACGACCGGTCTGGGCGAGGAGATCGCGATCCCGCACGCGAAGACGGATGCCGTCACGGCACCGGTCGTGGGCTTCGCCCGGTCTGCCGACGGCATCGAGTGGGGGGCGCTGGACGGTACGCCGGCGCGGCTCGTCTTCATGATCGCGGTGCCGGTGGGGGCGGCGGGGGACGAGCACTTGCGGATTTTGGCGTTGTTGGCGCGGAAGTTGTTGGATGCGGGGTTTCGGGAGCGGTTGTTGGGGGCGGGGGGTGGGGATGCGGTGCTGCGGGTGCTGGCCGAGGTTCGGTAGGGGTGCCCATCTCGTCCCCGGGGCCGGGCGGGGAGGGATCTTTCCCCACCCCGCCCCTTCCCGTAACCGGGGCTCCGCCCCGGACCCCGGTCCTCAATCGCCGGACGGGCTCAGTGGTTGCCGTACTCGGGGGCTCCGCCCCCGGGCCCCCGGTCCTCAAACGCCGGACGGGCTGATTTGTTGCCCGCCGGACGGGCTGGATTCTGTCAGCGGCCGCCGGGAGTCGCCATCGGGTCTTCGCCCGCGGCTGCGGCTTCCTCGTTGTAGACGTCCGGTTCCAGGTAGATGACCCTGGCGATCGGGACCGCCTCGCGGATGCGGGCCTCCGCGGCGTCGATCGCGCGGGCTACCTGGATCGCGGTGTCCTCGCTCCGGACTGCGATCTTGGCGGCGACCAGGAGTTCCTCGGGGCCCAGGTGCAGGGTGCGCATGTGGATGACCGCGGTGACCGACTCGCCGTCGACGGCCGCGGCGCGGATCCTGGCGACGTCCGCCGGGCCGGCGGCCTCGCCCAGCAGGAGGGACTTGGTCTCGGCGGCCAGGACCAGTGCGATCAGGACGAGCAGCGCGCCGATGCACAGCGTGCCGATGCCGTCCCAGACGCCGTCACCCGTGGCGAGCGTCAGGCCGACGCCGCCGAGGGCGAGGACGAGGCCGACGAGGGCGCCGAAGTCCTCCAGCAGCACCACGGGCAGTTCGGGCGCCTTGGCCGTACGGATGAAGGAGCTCCACGACTGGGTGCCCCGCAGCTCGTTCGACTCCTTGATGGCGGTCCGGAAGGAGAAGCTCTCCGCGATGATGGCGAAGACGAGCACGCCGATCGGCCAGTACCAGTTCTCCAGCTCGTGCGGGTGCTGGATCTTCTCGTAGCCCTCGTAGAGCGCGAAGACGCCACCGATGGTGAAGAGCACGATGGAGACGAGGAAGCCGTAGATGTAGCGCTCACGGCCGTAGCCGAAGGGGTGTTCCTCGCTGGCCTTCTTCTGCGCCTTCTTGCCGCCGAGCAGCAGCAGTGCCTGGTTGCCGGAGTCGGCGACCGAGTGCACGCCCTCGGCGAGCATCGACGACGAGCCGCTGAACGCGAACGCGACGAACTTCGCGACCGCGATGGCCAGGTTGGCCCCCAGCGCGGCGACGATGGCCTTGGTTCCGCCTGATGCACTCATGGGTGCGGGATGTCCCTTCCGCCACAGCGGCTGCTTTGCTTTCCCTTTACGGGGTTACGGCCGGTCATTGTCGCAGCCACCGCGCCGGAGCGCGTGTCAGGAGGCCACTGTGGCGCGGAAGACCGACCCCTCGCCGTCCAGCTCGGCCCGCTCCCCCGCCCGTACGAAGGCGGACTCGCCGCGCGCCAGGGTCAGTTCGGCGCCGTCCCCGCCCCGCAGCCGGGCGGTGCCGGCGGTGCACAGGAGGATCTGGGCGGTGCGGGCGTCGAGGGGGTGCGGCGGGGAGCCGGCGGCGAGCGCGTAGCGGGAGAGGCGGAACTCCGGGGCGGGCGTCGCGTACACCTCGGAGCCGTCGACGTCGGCCTCCGGGCGCAGGACGGCGGGCGTCGTCGCCTCGAAGCGGACGACGCGCAGCAGCTCGGGGACGTCGACGTGCTTGGGGGTCAGGCCGCAGCGCAGCACGTTGTCGGAGTTGGCCATGATCTCGATGCCCAGGCCCTCGAGGTAGGCGTGCGGGACTCCGGCCCCCAGGTAGAGGGCCTCGCCGGGCTGGAGGCGGATGTGGTTGAGGAGCATGGCGGCGATGACGCCGGGGTCGCCGGGGTAGTGCCGGGCGATGGAGGCGTAGGCGGCGTACGCGGCGCGGTGCGGGCCGTCGCGGTCGGCGAGCCGGCCGGCGGCGGCCGCAGCCCGGTCGACCGTCTCGGCCATGGCGGTGCGCTCGGCGCTGAGCACGGCGGTGAGGACCTCGCGCAGGGCGGCGCTCTCGGGGTGGGCGTGCAGGAGGTCGGCGTAGGGCTTGAGGGAGTCGACGTCGAGCGCGGCGAGGAGTTCGGCGGTGGCGTCGGGGGCGCGGAAGCCGCACAGTCCGTCGAAGGGCGTCAGGGCGCAGATGAGCTCGGGCTTGTGGCTCGCGTCCTTGTAGTTGCGGTGCGGGGCGTCGAGCCGGATGCCGCGTGCCTCTTCGTCGGCGAAGCCGGCGCGGGCCTGGTCGGGGTCGGGGTGGACCTGGAGGGAGAGCGGGTCGGCGGCGGCGAGGACCTTGAGCAGGAAGGGCAGCCGGGGGCCGAAGCGCCGCACGGCGTCGGCGCCGAGCTCGCCCTCGGGGTCGGCGGCGACGGCCTCGCCGAGCGGGAGCGCGCCGGCGCCGCGGTCGATGCGGGAGGGTGCCGCGGGGTGGGCGCCCATCCACAGCTCGGCCTGGGGTTCGCCGGTGGGCGGGGTGCCGAGGAGCTCGGGGATCGCGGTGGTGGAGCCCCAGGCGTAGGGGCGCACGGTGTTGACGAGGCGGTCCATGGGGCGGTTCCTGACTGTTCGGCGCTGACGCGGCTCGGCTCGCTGCGTGGGCTCCTGTGCTCGCGGGTGCTTGCGGAGGTGTCTACGGGCTGGAGGCGAGCGCCAGGTAAACGGCGGCGAAGTCCGTGATGGCCAAGAGCTCGGCGGCGGTCTCCAGCGGGCTGCTGCCCTCGCTGGCCTCGAGCTCGCTGACGGGGGTGTCGCGGTGCAGGGCCAGTTCGCGGGCGGCGGGGGCGGGCGAGGTGACGGCCGGTTCGCGTTCGCGGACCAGGACGACCCGGGCGTGCAGGGCCTCGGGCTCCTCGACCCGGTCGCGGAAGAAGTCCTCGGGGTCGGCGCCGGCGGCGAAGACCCCCGCGAGGAGGGTGCCGTGCGCGGTGAGCGCCTCGGGGAGCTCGGCGACGAGGGCGGGGGCGCCGGCGAGGGCGGCGAGGACCGTCGCGAAGCGGCGGCCGGCCGCGGCGGCGAGCTCGCCCTCGGTCCAGATCAGCGGCAGGGTGTCGGCCAGCTCGGCCGCCAGGGTCTTGGCGGGGTTGCTGTAGGTGGCGATGGCCGGTCCGCAGCGCTCGGCGATGCGGTCGAGGCGGTCGGCCAGCGATTCCAGGGCCGCGGGTGGGGCAGTGAGCATCCCGACGCGGTCGGCGAGGGCGAGCAGCGGGGTGACCAGGGACCAGAGCGTGCCGGGGCCGGCGGGCAGCACGGCGGCCTCGGCCGCCGCGCCCTCGGTCCCCTTGCCGCTCTTCCCCGCCTCGCCGGGCTCGCCGCCGGACATGGCGGCCTCGTACGGCATGGTGGTCAGCGGGATGGCCAGGCCGCGGGCCTGGACGGTGGCCTCGGCGAGCGGGGAGCCGGCCGGGGCGACGCAGACGACGGAGCAGCCGCGCCGGTAGGCCTGTTCCAGGAGCAGGGCGAGGCCCGGTTCCGTACCGTCCGGGCTGGCGACGAGCAGCAGGTCGAGGGGGCCGGTCCAGCCGGGGAGCGTCCAGCGCAGGGCTCCGGGGGCGGGGGCCACGCCTGCCGGGCGGATCAGGGTGACGGGGCAGGTGTCCCCGGCGAGCGCGGCGAGCAGGTCGGCGGTGGAGCCGCTCGCCGGGCCGGGGCCGGCGACCAGGACGGCGCGCGGGCGGCCGTCCGGTTCGAGGGCGCCGACGCCTGCCTCCGCGGCGTTGCGCGCGGCCGTGCGGACCCGGGCGCCGGACTCGGCGGCGCCCCGGAGCAGGCCGTGGAGATCGGCGCGGGAGAGGCCGTCGGGGTTGTCGAGAAGGGACTCGTCGAACACCGTTGATCAGTCTCCGATCGCCGTGGGGTGCGGGTTAACGGGCCGGCAGCAGGGCGGGACGGGCGGTTCAGGCGGGGCGGCGGGCCTCGTCCACGAGCAGGACGGGGATGCCGTCGCGGATGGGGTAGGCCAGGCCGCAGCTCTGGCTCTCGCACACCAGCTCGGGGGTCTCCTCGGTGGCGCTCTCCTCGCGGAGGGAGGTGTGGCAGGCCGGGCAGGCGAGGATCTCCAGGAGGCCGGCTTCGAGCGGCATGGGGTTTCCCTTCGGGGATGTGCGGTTCTGTGGGGCCAGCGTAAGCCCTCGGGGGTGTCCGGCGGTTCTTTCCCGGCCCGACCCCGCTGTCTGTCCTCGGCATGGAGGATCAGGCCGGACGATCAGGCCGAGGATCGGGCCCGGACGGGACGACCGGGCCCGTACGGGCGGACGTGGACGATCAGGCGCGGACGTGGACGATCAGGCGCGGACGATCGCCAGTACCTCGTCGCGCACGCGCGCGACCGTGGCGGCGTCCCGGGCCTCCACATTCAGGCGCAGCAGCGGCTCGGTGTTGGAGGCGCGCAGGTTGAACCACCAGTCGGCGGTGGTGACGGTCAGGCCGTCGAGGTCGTCCAGCTGGGCGCCCTCGAGGCCCTCGTAGGCGGCCTTGACGGCGGCGGCGCGGCCGGCCTGGTCGGCGACGGTGGAGTTGATCTCGCCGGAGGCGGCGTAGCGGTCGTACTGGCGCACCAGCTCGGAGAGCGGTCCGCCCTGGCCGCCGAGCGCCGCGAGGACGTGGAGGGCGGCGAGCATGCCGGTGTCGGCGTTCCAGAAGTCGCGGAAGTAGTAGTGCGCGGAGTGCTCGCCGCCGAAGATCGCGCCGCTGCGGGCCATCTCCTCCTTGATGAAGGAGTGCCCCACGCGGGTGCGGACGGCGGTGCCGCCCTGCTCCTTGACGACCTCGGGCACCGACCACGACGTGATCAGGTTGTGGATGACGGTGGCGCCGGGGGACTTGGCCAGCTCGCGGGCGGCGACCAGCGCGGTGATCGCGGACGGCGGGACGGGCTCGCCGCGCTCGTCCACCACGAAGCAGCGATCGGCGTCGCCGTCGAAGGCGAGGCCGATGTCCGCGCCGGTCTCGCGGACCTTGGCCTGCAGGTCGACGATGTTCTTGGGGTCGAGCGGGTTGGCCTCGTGGTTGGGGAACGTGCCGTCCAGCTCGAAGTACATGGGGACGAGGTCGAGGGGCAGCCCGTCGAAGACGGTGGGGACGGTGTGGCCGCCCATGCCGTTGCCCGCGTCGACGACGACCTTCAGGGGCCGGATCCGGGTGAGGTCGACCAGGGAGCGCAGGTGCGCGGCGTAGTCCGCGAGGACGTCCTGCTGGGTGATCCCGCCCGGTGTGGCGGCGGGCTCGGGCGCGCCGGCCTCCAGCCACTGCTCCACGAGGGTGCGGATGTCGGCGAGTCCGGTGTCCTGGCCGACCGGGGCGGCGCCCGCGCGGCACAGCTTGATGCCGTTGTACTGCGCGGGGTTGTGGCTGGCCGTGAACATGGCGCCGGGCAGGTCGAGCCGGCCGCTGGCGAAGTAGAGCTGGTCGGTGGAGCACAGACCGATCTCGGTGACGTCCACGCCGCGGGCGGCGGCGCCGCGTGCGAAGGCGCGGGAGAGCTCCGGCGAGGAGGGGCGCATGTCGTGGCCGACCACGATCGCGCTCGCTCCGGTCACCTGGACGAAGGCGGCGCCGAACAGCTCGGCCAGGGCGGCGTCCCACTGGTCGGGCACCACGCCGCGCACGTCGTACGCCTTCACGATCTGCGACAGATCAGCCACAGCCAACCCCTCCTGGAGTCCGGTTCGGGACAACAAACCTACCTGCCGGGAGCGGGGGTCCGGATGCCGCACGGGGTCCGGACGGAGTACGGGCCGTCAGGAGCGGGGGCGCGGAAGGGGTACGGCCCGTCAGGAGTCCGGCGAGCGCAGCACCCTGAGGTGGCCTCGGCGGGCGACCTCCATCGGGTCGGCGCTCCGGCCGGTGGGGGTGATCGTGCCCGGCCCGGGGCCCGTGGGGCGCTCCTGGGGGCGGGCCGCTTCGCGCACGGCGTTGGCGAGGGCTTCGAGATCGTCACCGCTGGGGCGGTTGGGGCCGCTGTCGACGGCGAGACGGACGACGTCCCAGCCGCGCGGTGCGGTCAGGCGCTCGGAGTGCTCGGCGCACAGGTCGTAGCAGTGGGGTTCGGCGTAGGTGGCGAGCGGGCCGAGGACGGCGGTCGAATCGGCGTAGACGTACGTCAGCGTCGCGACGGCCGGGCGGCCGCACGCGGTGCGCGAACAGCGACGTACAGGGCTCACGAGGTGGGACGGTACCGCACTCTTGAGCGGGCCGCGACGACTCACCCCCGGCTCACTCCTCCGTGTCGTCCCGGTTCGTCCGGTGGACACCATTTGTCGAACGGCCTGGTCGACCTGGCCGGGCCCCGGCGGGCAAGGCCTCCGACGGCAAAGAAAACTGTCACCACCAGGCACACATAGTGTCATTCGGCAGGAGAACGCCGGTCGGGGAGCTGACTGTAATTGATCGCATAGCTGGCCGGAACGCTCATCATGCGACATGCCCTGAGATGGGCCGCTACCGCGTGCGTACGGCCGGGCGGCGGATACCCTCGGGGGTGATGGACAGCCCCGTACCTCCCCATTCCGACGCCGGGGGTGCCTCCGGCCCGACCGGGCCGCGACCGCGCCACCGCGACCGCCACGGACGCGGCATGCGCGGCCCTATCGCGCCCCCTCAGGTGCCGCTGTCGGTCACCCGGGCCGAGGCCTTCGTCGACCTGGTCCAGGACTCGGCGGAGCGGCTGGAGCGGCGCTGGCCGCAACTGGCGGCCGTCGACTTCGCGGTCCGCGAGGTGCCGCTCCCCGACGCCGGGACGGGGGCCGTCGACCCCCTGGACGCCCTGCTCGACGGCGAGAGCGTGCCGCTCGGCCGGTACGTGGCCGCGCACGGCGACGAGCCGGACCGGATCGTCGTCTACCGCCGTCCGGTGGAGATCCGGACCAAGACCCGCGACGAGCGGGCCCTGCTGGTCCACGAGGTCGTGGTGGAGCAGGTCGCCGAGCTGCTGGGGCTCGCGCCCGAATCGGTGGACCCGCGCTACGGGCAGGACTGAGCCGACCGCCCGTCAGTCGTTCAGCATCGACAGGTCCTGCTCCGTCTCCGGCACCGCCACCGTCGAACGGTCGTCCGGAACGGGCTGGATCGTGAACATCGGGACGCCGTCCTTGGGCAGCGCGAGCATCCGCGAGGCGTGCACCGGCCCGCCGGAGACCTTCTCCACCGTCAGTGCGTACGCGCCCTTGCCGCCGCCCGGCTGGGGCGGCTCCACGGCCAGCGTGGTGCCGGCCTTGACGGTGTAGGTCCGGCTGACCGCGGTGCCGCCCTCGCTGCCCGCCGACGCGACCACCTTCACCTGGGCGTCCTTGCCGGGGGCGACCAGGGACAGCGTGCTGCCCTTGGAGCGGTTGTCGGCCACCGTGCCGCGTTCGAGGACGGGGGCCGTGGCGGGGATGAACGCCGTCTCCTGCTTGTCGTCCTTGCCGCGCGTCACGCGCAGCGCCGCCACGACCGGCGCGCTGCCGCGCTCCGCGGTCAGCAGCAGCGAACCCGCCTCGCCCTTGGTGATGTCCCCCAGGTCGACCGCCGCGGTCGTCCCGCTCCTGATGTGCAGCGACTCGTGGCCGGCCGGGGTGATGGAACCGCCCGGCCCCGCGAGCCGCAGCTTCACGTCCGCGTCGTCCGTGCCTGGTGCGAAGGCGACGAGCCGTACGGACGTGGCGTCGGCCGGAATGCCGGGCAGCACGACGTTCGGTGACACGTCGGCGGACGCCGGCAGCCAGTCGCCGCCGTGCTTCTCGTCGGACGCCTGCACCGCGGCCCCCACCCGGCCGGAGCGGGCCGCCACGTGCAGGGTGAGGTTCTCGTCCGCCACGTCCGTGAGGGTGGACAACAGAACGGGGACGGTGGAGCGCGGCGGGATGTTGACGCCGTCCCCCGTGGGGGACTTGATCCTGCCGTCCTTGCCGTACAGCTCGAGGTCGACGACGGCCGCTGCGCCGTCGGGGTTGGTCAGGTGGACGTAGTCCTGGCGGCCCTTGGCGGTGCTCGCGCCGGGGAACCAGAAGGACGTGTCGGGGGCCGCGCACACGACGCCGTGCAGTCCGCGCCCGCTGCCCGCGGCGACGGTCGTGGTCTGCTGCGCGGTCCAGCCCGGGGCGAGCGGCCCGTCGGCGGTGCCGATGAGGGCGGGGGCGTCGGAGCGGCTCGTGGAGGCGGTGACGGGCTTGCCGGGCTCCTTGAGGGAGAGGACGGGCTTGTCCGGGTCGTCCTTCTTGGCGTCGGCCGCTTCGGCCTTCTTGCCGTCCTTCCCGCCGTCCTTCTTCGGCTCGTCCTTCCTGGCGGCCGCCCGTGCCGGGCCCGCCGCGGGCAGCAGGTCCGCCGCCAAGGCGCGGGCCGCGGCCGCCTTGCCCGGCGGGGTGAAGGCGGTGTACGCCGTGTCGCCCACCTCCGAGGAGGTGGGCGCCGGGCACAGCAGCGTGGAGCGCTGGACGGGCATCCGGGCGGCGGTCGTCTTCGCGCCGCTCCCGTCGTCGTCCGAGGGCGGGTTGAGCGCGGCGACGCCGGTGACGACGGCGAGCGACGCCGTGACGGCGAACAGGGACAGGGTGGTGCGCTTCACTGCTGGTCGCTCCCGCCGCGGTAGGGCTGCTGCTGTCCATAGCCGTACGGGTCGTACGCGCCGTCCGCGTAGGGGTCCGCCGGGTGGTGACCGGGCTGGCCCGGGTAGGAGGCCTGCTGGGGGTACGAGCCGTCGTGGCCGGCGCCGTAGCCGGCCTCGCCGCCCTCTTGATACGGCTGTTGCTGTCCGTAGCCGCCGTAGCCCTGGTCCCACTCGGTGTACTGCTGCTGGTGCGGCACGGCGGCATAGGGGTCGGCGTCGGCCGCGGCCGGTTGCTCGTACGGGACGTACGGGTCGGCGGGAGCGGGCTCCGGCGCGGACTGCTGCGGCACCGCGGCAGCGGCGCCCGCGGTCCCCGCACCCTCCGCGGCCGCGCGCAGCCTGCGCGCCCGGCGGCCCTCCGTGGGCCCGGCCTGCGCCGGCACGGGGGCCGCCGCCACCGCCTCGGCGCCGGACTCCGGCAGGTCGTCGTCGACCTTCCGGCGACGGCCCGGCAGCGCGAGGACCACCAGGACGACGGCGAGCAGCCCCTGCGTCCACAGCCACGCGGTACGGGCACCGGAGGTCTCGTAGGTCAGGGAGAGCTTGCCGCCCCCGGCCGGCAGCCGGAAGCCCTGGGCCCAGCCGTCGACGGTGACGCGTTCGAGGGCATGCCCGTCGAGCGTGGCGTGCCAGCCGGGCGCGGCCTTGTCGGCGATCCGCAGCACGCGGTCGCCGGAGCCGGCCGGAACAGTGGTGCGCGCCGTGACGCGGCCGGCCGCCACGGGTACGGGCGCGGCCCGCCGGCTGCCGTCCGCCTGAGGCGTCCCGCTGACGATCGTGACGCGGGCGACCTGTCGGTCCACCCGCCACAGCGCGCTGTGGTCCTCCTGGCTGAGCCGCGTCAGGCCGGGGGTCGCGTCCAGGACGCGGGCCGTCCGGCCGGGCGCGCTGTCGCGGACGAGCACATAGCCGACGGCGTAGTCGGCGAGGCGGCCCGCCTGGTCGGCGCCGGAGCCCGCGACGAGGTGGGCGACCACGGCGCCGAGCTTCTCGTCGCGCCCGGCGGCGGCCGCCGGCTCGGCGTCGCCCAGGCGCGCGCCCGAGCCGCGCACGAGCGTGTACGTCACCCGGCCGTCGTCGCCGCCCAGCATCAGGGTGCGGGCCTGGTCGCGGGTGCTCGCCTCCTCGGCGACGAACGCCGGGACCTGCACGGGGTCGCGCCGCTCCAGCGGGCCGGCCGCGCCGCCGGCCATCCAGACGACGGCGGCGACGAGCGGGGCGGCGCCGGCGGTGAGGGCGATGAGGCCGGCGACGGGCTGCCGCCAGCCGAAGCTCTGCGCCGCGACGCGCTCGCGGGCGCCCTCGGCCCCGACGACGGCCGCGGCGATCAGGGCGAGGCCGTAGAGCAGGGTGGCGGGCCCCGCCCAGGCGGAGCCGCCCGCCACCGCCGCGCACAGCAGCGCGGTCAGCGCCGTGGCCCAGGCGGTCCGGACGGCGAGCACGCGGTCGGCGCGCAGCAGGGCGGCCAGCGCGGCCAGGACCACCCCGGCCAACAGCAGGGCACCGGAGGTCTTGGGGCCGCCCGGGTCGGCCACCAGCAGCTGCAGCGCGGAGGCGTCCGGGTGCCCGTACTCCAACCCGGCCTCGGTCAGGAAGCGGGCGGGGTCGGTGAACAGCCCCAGCGACCAGGGCGCGAGGACCAGCACCGGGGTGGCGGCCATCGCGAGCAGGCGCGGGCCGTGTAGGGCCGCCTGGGCCGCGCCGCCGCGCGCGCAGTGCAGGACGAGCGCGCCGAGCCCCAGCAGCAGCGCGAGGGGCCACACCACCGGCGTGAACGCGGTCGTGACGGTCAGCAGCAACGCACAGGCCCAAGCGGCCCGCCAGGTGGGCCGGGCGCCGGGGACGCGCAGGCCCGTCGCCGCGACGGCCGTGCGGGCCAGGAGCGGCAGCAGCACCGCCAGGACGGCGGTGCCCAGCCGGCCCGTGGCCAGCGCGCCGGTGGCGGCCGGCAGGAAGGCGTAGGCGACGGCCGCCCACGCCCGCAGCAGCCGGGAGTGGATCAGCGGGCGGGAGGCGAAGTAGGCGGTCAGGCCGGCCAGCGGCACGGAGCAGACCAGCAGCAGCGTGAGCGTGAAGCCGGTGGACCCCAGGAAGAGCGTCGTGAGCCCCGCGAGGACGGCCAGGTACGGGGGCGCGCCGTCGGTGCTGCCCACGCCGACCGGGTGCCAGCCGTCGGTGTAGGCCGCCCACAGGGCCGAGGCCTGGTCGGGTACGGGCAGCAGGGCGCCGCCGGAGAGCGCGCCGCCGCCGAACAGGCCACGGCAGGCGACGGCGGAGACGAGCAGCAGCAGGGCGAAGAGGACGGGCGCGGGTTTGCGGGCGACGCGTCTGAGGCGGGCGAACTGCTCGACCTCCAGATAGTCCGCGTCGTCCCCGCCGGGGCCGGACTCGACGGCGCCGTGGCGTCCGGCGGCCGGGAGCCCGTCGTCGCCGCGGCCGCCGAAGTCGCTCGCGAGCTGCTCGACGGTGGCGCGGACGGTCGCGCCGGGCGGCGGGAAGAGCGGGCGCAGGTCGCCCGGCGCGGTGCGGGGCTCGCCGCGCCGCTTGCGCGCCGCGCGGATGCGCCCCGGGCGCAGCAGCACTCCGGCGAACCCGGCGAGTTCGTCGAGCGCCTGGCCGGGGGCCTTGCCCACGAGGTAGCCGAGGGTGCGCAGCAGGGTGCTCAGGACGAGCCGGAGCATGACGTACGGCAGGAGCGCGCCGCGCGTGTTGGCCAGGAGGGTGTAGACGGCTCCGGCCTTGTCGACGCGGTGCGGGTTGACGGCGTGGCGGCCGACGCAGTCGACGGGGCGGCGCTCGCGGGCGGCGGCCTCGGCGTGGCGCAGGACGGCCTCGGGGGCGACGAGCACGCGGTGGCCGGCGGCGTGGGCGCGCCAGCACAGGTCGACGTCGTCGCGCATGAGGGGCAGGCGGGCGTCGAAGCCGCCGAGCTCGTCCCACACGTCGCGGCGGATGAGCATGCCGGCGGTGGAGACGGCCAGCACGGTCCGTACCTGGTCGTGCTGGCCCTGGTCCTGTTCGCGGCGCTCCAGGCCGGTCCAGCGGCGGCCGCTGCGGGCGATGGAGACGCCGGTCTCCAGCAGCTGTCTGCGGTCGTACCAGCTGCGGAGCTTGGGTCCGATGACGGCGGCGTCCGGCTCGGCGTCGGCCACGCGCAGCAGTTCGTGCAGGGCGCCCGGCTCGGGTGCGCAGTCGTCGTGGAGCAGCCACAGCCACTGCACGGGTTCGAGGTCGGCGCCGTGGGCGTCCTCGGTCCAGGTGCGCCCGACCGGGTCCCAACCGCTGGAGCGCCGCAGGTACGGCAGGTCGTCGGCGCCCTGCACGGGGGCCGTGCGCACCGCCTCGGCGACGGCCGCGCCGAAGCCGGAGCGGCGGGCGAGGTGCAGGACGTGGCCGGCGCCGAGGGCGTCGGCCAGCAGCCGCCGGGAGTCGTCGGCGCTGCCGGTGTCGGCGGCGACGGCGTGCTGGACGGGCCGTTCCTGGCCGAGCAGGCCGGAGAGGGCGTCGGGCAGCCAGCGGGCGCCGTCGTGGGCGACGAGCACGGCGGTGACGACGTGACGGGGGAACGCCGGGGGAATGGTGGGGTCGAACATGGCAGGTGCGGGCCCCGGTTCAGTGGAGACTGCAGTGGACGTGTGAGCGCCCGCGCGGGGCGTCGGTACGTCTCGGACGGGCCCCCACACTAGTGGCTGCGAACACAGCGGTCCGCCTCTCGCTTGCGGGGTGCGAGAGGCGGACCGTGCGGTATGAATCGTGCTGCGGGAGTGGCTGGAGCCGACGGCCCCTCAGTCCCCTGGACCGGTCCTCGACAAGACATCTCGTCAGATCATGACGCCGGTCTCAGACCGCGGCCTTCTTGAGGCGGCGGCGTTCGCGCTCGGACAAACCGCCCCAGATCCCGAAGCGTTCGTCGTTGGCAAGGGCATATTCCAGGCATTCGGAACGAACTTCACAGGCAAGGCAGACCTTCTTCGCCTCACGTGTGGATCCGCCCTTTTCGGGAAAGAAGGACTCGGGGTCGGTCTGAGCGCACAACGCGCGCTCCTGCCAGCCGAGCTCCTCGTCCGCCTCCTCGACCAGCAGTTGCTGGAACAGCTCGGTCATGTGCGCCCCTCGTCTGTCATTGCGTCCCCGTGTGCTGCCGCGCGTCAGATGCGGCAGAACGACACGAGTGAAATTACAAGTGCGCCGATCCGGGGCAGTCAAGCCGGGATCTGCTATTGGGCCCCTTATTCACTCTGCGGAACCAAGGCTGAGCGGAAAGTTGCCAAACCGCCACAAGAGTGGACACTTCTCCCACTCGTCACAAGCGCCTCGCCCTTCCCGCTCACAGGAGAGGACGCGACGTACGGCGGAGCCGTTGCAGTGGGCTGGATCATCCCCGCCCACACAGGGACAGAACGATGTTTACGACTCCACTCGCCGCCCCACTGTCCGCACACTCCGCAACGCAAACCTTTTGTCCCACTCAGTAACCGGACGAGTGAGAATTTGCCACCAAAAGGGACACTCGGTTGACACAGGCCCATCGAGCCGGTCTCCTTGTTCGCATGCCAGCGACCTCGCTTCCCCTGGCCTCTGCCATGGGGACTCTCAGCCTGACCCGTGCCTACGGGTCCCGCTGTGCTGTCCAGGCGCGCTGTCGCTGTTCCAGCTGTTGATGCCGCGACGCTTCCGCTCCAGCTGATCCCTCCGCCCCTCCGGGGCCGCTTTCCGGTTCTGCCGATACCGCCGGGCCCGTGCCCGCTCCGGTACGGACGTACCCCTTTCCGCTCGCGCTCCCGCTCGTCACGGCTCCCGCCCGCCCCGTGCCGCCGCCCGCATACCGCCGAGGAACCCACTCACATGAACAGCGACGTCCAGATCGCCGGCGACCCGCTCGCCGTCCCGCACCTGATGCCGCCGCCCGCCGCCCACCCCGCCACCGTCGCCGAGTTCGCCGGCCTGGCCCGCACCCTGGCCGCCGACACCGCCTCCTGGGCCCCGCTCGTGCGCTACGACGCCGCCAGCCGCTGGTACCACCGGCTGCGCACCGGCCCCGGCTACGAGGTCTGGCTGCTGAGCTGGGTGCCCGGGCAGGGCAGCGGGCTGCACGACCACGGCCGCTCCTCCGGCGTTCTGACCGTGCTGCGCGGCGAGCTGACCGAGCACTCCGGCGACGACCGGCGCGCACGCCGCGCCCTGGGCGCCGGCGCACAGCGCGTCTTCGCGCCGGGCTACGTCCACGAGATCGTCAACGACTCCCTCGAGCCCGCCGTGAGCCTGCACGTCTACTTCCCCGGGCTGACCGAGATGCCCATGCACCGGGCTGACGCGCACTGCGGCGCCCTCGCCAGGACTTCCGCAGGCACCGCCGTCGACAGCTCGCGCTAGTCGGGTCCTTCGCCAGGCCCATCTGCTGATCCGGAGCTCGCTGCTGACAGACTGCAGGCATGCAGCGCATTGTGGTTCTGGCCGGCGGGATCGGGGGCGCCCGCTTCCTCCGTGGCCTCAAGTCAGCAGTCCCCGACGCGGAGATCACCGTCATCGGCAACACCGGTGACGACATCCACCTGTTCGGGCTCAAGGTCTGTCCCGACCTCGACACCGTGATGTACACCCTCGGCGGCGGCATCCACGAGGAGCAGGGCTGGGGGCGGGCCGGCGAGACCTTCGCCGTCAAGGACGAGCTCGCCGCCTACGGCGTGGGGCCCTCGTGGTTCGGGCTCGGCGACCGCGACTTCGCCACGCACATCGTGCGGACCCAGATGCTCGGCGCGGGCTATCCGCTCAGCGCCGTCACCGAGGCGCTGTGCGCGCGGTGGGAGCCGGGGGTGCGGTTGCTGCCCATGAGTGACGATCGCGTCGAGACGCATGTTCTCGTCGATGATCCCGAGGGTACGGACGGTGCGCGCAAGGCCGTGCACTTCCAGGAGTACTGGGTGCGGATGCGGGCCTCGTCGCCCGCCCACGCGATCATTCCGGTCGGGGCCGAGCAGGCCAAGCCGGCGCCGGGCGTGCTCGAGGCCGTCGCCGAGGCCGATGTCATTCTCTTCCCGCCGTCCAATCCCGTCGTCAGCGTCGGCACCATCCTGGGCGTGCCGGGCATCCGGGAAGCCGTCGCGGATTCCGCGGCCCCCGTCGTCGGACTCTCCCCCATCGTCGGCGGATCGCCGGTGCGGGGCATGGCCGACAAGGTGCTCGCCGCCGTCGGCGTCGAGTCCACGGCCGCCGCCGTCGCACGGCACTACGGCTCCGGGCTGCTCGACGGGTGGCTGGTCGACTCCGTCGACGCGGGCGCCGTGGCCGAGGTCGAGGACGCCGGGATCCGGTGCCGGGCCGTGCCGCTGATGATGACCGACGTCGAGGCGACGGCCGCCATGGCCCGCGAGGCGCTGGCGCTCGCCGAGGAGGTACGGGCGTGAGCGCGGCTCCCGAGTACCGGGTCTGGGCCCTGCCCGGCATCCCCGAGGTGCGCCCCGGGGACGACCTGGTGAAGCTCATCGCCGGTGCCGCCCTGGGCGAGGGGCTGCCCGGGCTCGCCGACGGCGACGTCCTCGTCGTCACCTCGAAGATCCTCAGCAAGGCCGAGGGCCGGATCCTCGCCGCCGAGGACCGCGAGGCCGCGATCGACGCCGAGACCGTACGGCTGGTGGCCCGGCGCGGCACGCTGCGCGTCGTGGAGAACCGGCTGGGGCTCGTGATGGCCGCCGCCGGCGTGGACGCGTCCAACACGCGCGCCGGGACGGTTCTGCTGTTGCCCGAGGACCCCGACGCCTCGGCCCGGCGGATCCGCGACGGTCTGCGGGACACCTTGCGGGTGGACGTGGGCGTCGTCATCACCGACACCGCCGGCCGGCCCTGGCGCAAGGGCGTGACGGACTTCGCGATCGGCGCGGCGGGCGTACGGGTCGCCGACGACCTGCGCGGTGGCGTGGACGCGTACGGCAATCCGCTGGTCGCGACGGTGGTGGCGACGGTCGACGAGCTCGCCGCCGCCGGTGACCTGGTCAAGGGCAAGGCCGGGGGCCTGCCGGTGGCCGTGGTGCGGGGACTGCCGCATGTGGTCACCGAAGCCGACGAACAGGGTGCGCGCTGGCTGGTGCGGCCCGCCGTCGACGACATGTTCCGGCTGGGGACCTCGGAGGCCGTGAAGGAGGCGGTGTCGCTGCGGCGCACCGTCCGGGAATTCACCGACGATCCCGTCGATCCGGGGGCGGTGCGGCGGGCCGTGGCCGCCGCCGTGACGGCGCCGGCGCCGCACCACACGACGCCGTGGCGGTTCGTGCTGCTCGAGACCGAGGCGGCGCGGACGGAGCTGCTGGACGCCATGCGGGACGCGTGGATCGCGGACCTGCGGGCGGACGGGCGCTCGGAGGAGAGCATCGCCAAGCGGGTGCGGCGGGGCGATGTGCTGCGGAAGGCGCCGTATCTGGTGGTGCCGTGCCTGGTGATGGACGGGGCGCACACGTACCCCGACGCGCGGCGGGCGGCGGCGGAGCGGGAGATGTTCGTGGTGGCGGCGGGGGCCGCCGTGCAGAACTTCCTGGTGGCGCTGGCCGGTGAGCGGCTGGGGTCGGCGTGGGTCTCCTCGACGATGTTCTGCCGCTCGGTGGTGCGGGAGGTTCTGGCACTGCCGGAGGGGTGGGATCCGATGGGTGCCGTCGCGGTGGGGCGGCCCGCCGCCCCTGCGCCGGAGCGGGCTGCTCGGGATGCTTCGGGGTTCCTCGTGGTGCGGTAGCCCCTCGCCGTTGTGGGGGCGGGGGCGGGGCGGGACGGGTTCCTCTGGGGGCTGGAACATTTACGGCCGGGAACCCTCTCCGGAGACGGGAGCCCCGCACCGCGGCCGCAAATATTCCTCACGCCCCCTGCCGGAACCCATCCCGCCCCGCCCCCTCCCGTTTGTGGGCAATCGTTCCGCAGGGCGGAACGGGTGGGCACAAACCGACCACCGACCCGCACCCGGACGGTAAGCACGGTGCCGCGCACCTTCACATACGCGTGAAGTCCCGCACCGAGAAACGGGGTGCCCTCCGCGCCGGCACCACCCCGCTCAGCAGAATCAGCCGGCACGCCCGATGCCTCTGCCCCTCGTACGGCGCCAACAACTCGAGCATCGCCTCGTCATCCGCCCCGCGGAACCCGGTCAGGGCGTAGCCGACGATCCTCGGCAGGTGGAGGTCGCCCACGGTGACCGCGTCCGGAGAGCCGTGGGTGCGCTGCAGGGTCTCCGCCGCCGTCCAGGGGCCGATCCCGGGAATCAGCTGGAGGCGGGCCGACGCCCGGGGCTCGTCCATCGTCGCCGTCTCCTCCAGGCGCGCCGCCGCCCGGGCGGCCCGGACGATCGTCGCCGAGCGCTTGGTGTCCACGCCCGCCTTGTGCCACTCCCAGGAGGGGATCAGGGCCCAGGCCCGGGGGTCCGGCATCACGCGCAGGCCCTCGGGGGCCGGGCCGGGGGCCGGTTCGCCGTGGCGCTGCAGGAGGCGGCGCCAGGCGCGGTACGCCTCGTCGCTGGTGACCTTCTGCTCGAGGATCGAGGGGATCAGCGACTCCAGGACCAGGCCGGTGCGCGCCAGCCGCAGGCCCGGGTTGCGGCGGTGCGCCTCGTGGAGCAGGCGGTGGCGGGGGGTGAAGGCCGCCGGGACGTCCGACTCGCCGAGGAGGGTGGGCAGGTGCTCCAGGAGCCAGTCCGCGCCCGGGCCCCACGCCTCGGCGTGGACCTCGCCGACGCGGGCCGTCAGGCGCAGCGTGCCGGGGCCCTCGGGCGTGCGCGAGGCGCGCCAGAGGGAGCCGTCCGGTGTCGTGCGGTAGGCCGGGTCGCCGGGGCCGCGTGCCAGGACGCACAGGGTGCGGTCCAGGTCGTACGGGCCGCCGCCGGGCGGTACCCAGGTGCGGGTGGCCATCCGGCCAGGGTACGGCGTTCTACTGGTCCGACGAGAAGCGGATCGCGCCCTGCGGGATGCGGGCGTCGCACCAGATGCGGGCGCCCGCGCGCAGTTCGTTGTCGGCGCCGATGTGGGCGTTGTCGCCGATGACCGCGCCGTCCAGGACCGTACGGGCCCCGATGCGGGCGCCGGCGCCGACGAGGGAGTCGCGGACGTGGGCCCCTGCCTCGATCACCGCGCCGTCCAGGACCGTGCTGCCGTCGATGCGCGCGCCCGGCTCGACGCGGGCTCCCGCGCCGATGACCGTGCCGCCCATGAGCTTGGCGTCGGGGGCCACCTCGGCGCCGTCGAGGACCAGCCGGTCGCCGCAGCGGCCCGGGACCGCCGGGGACGGGGCGCGGCCCTGGACCAGGTCGGCGGAGCCGCGCACGAAGGCCTGCGGGGTGCCGAGGTCCAGCCAGTACGTGGAGTCGACCATGCCCTGGAGGTGGGCGCCGGCCGCCAGGAGGCCGGGGAACGTCTCGCGTTCCACGGAGACCGGGCGGTCCGCGGGGATCGTGTCGATCACCGAGCGGTTGAAGACGTACGCGCCCGCGTTGATCTGGTCGGTGACGATCTCCTCGGGCGTCTGGGGCTTCTCCAGGAAGGCCTGCACCTTGCCCGTCGCGTCCGTGGGGACCAGGCCGAAGGCCCTGGGGTCCTCGACCCGGGTCAGGTGGAGGGAGACGTCCGCGTTGCTGGTGCGGTGCGTGTCCACCAGCGCTTCGATGTCCAGGCCCGTGAGGATGTCGCCGTTGAAGATCAGGACCGGGTCGTCCGGGCCGGAGTGCAGGCGCGAGGCCACGTTGCGGATGGCTCCGCCGGTGCCCAGGGGTTCCACCTCGGTCACGTATTCGATGTGCAGGCCGAGCGCCGAGCCGTCGCCGAAGTACGGCTCGAAGACCTCGGCCAGGTAGGACGTGGCGAGCACGATGTGCTCGACCCCGGCGGCGCGGGCGCGCGCGAGCTGGTGGGTGAGGAACGGGACGCCCGCCGCCGGAACCATGGGCTTGGGCGTGTGCACCGTCAGCGGGCGCAGCCGGGTTCCCTTGCCGCCGACCAGGAGGATCGCTTCTGTCACCTGTCGTCTCTGCTTCCTGCTGGGGCCGGGCCGTGATCGGCGGCCAGTGTATGCAGAACGTGAGGCTCCGCTGCGCCCGGTCAGCGGCCCTGGAGCCGGGCCGCCGTGGCGCGGGCGGCGCCGAGCCGGTTGTAGAGGCGGTCACCGGGGCATTCGGTGGCGTAGCCGTCGCGGTGCCCGGAGATGACCTTGAGCCTGACCGAGGTGCCCTTCTTGTAGAGGTTTCCGCCGCCGGAGACCAGGGCCGCGGTGCCGAGCGGGTTGACGTCGTAGAGGCCGAGCTTCCATGCGGTCAGGCGGGCCACGGCGTTCACCACGGCGGCCGGCGGGTTGCTCCTCCCGAACGATCCGAGTACGGCGATGCCCATGCTGTTGGTGTTGAAACCGAGAGTATGGGCACCTCTGACGGGTTTCGCCACACCGCCTGCCCGGCCCTCGTACACCGTGCCGCATTTGTCGATGAGGAAGTTGTACCCGATGTCCCGCCAGCCGCTGCTCACCACGTGGTAGCGGTAGATACCGCGAATGACGGAGGCGGACTGCGCACAGCTGTAGCCGTTGCCGGAGGCCGTGTGGTGGACGAAGGCGGCGCGCACGGTCCTGGTGTACGGGAAGCCCCGCTCGCGGATCGACTCGTCGGCGCCCCAGCCGGCCCGGGTGACGATGCGCGGGCGCGGG
Source organism: Streptomyces sp. NPDC021096 (assembly GCF_040641275.1). Lineage (NCBI taxonomy): Bacteria > Bacillati > Actinomycetota > Actinomycetes > Kitasatosporales > Streptomycetaceae > Streptomyces > Streptomyces sp. NPDC021096. Next base: position 24,105 of record NZ_JBFADG010000038.1, read on the forward strand.
CCGACGTGGTGGGCGACGGCGGGGTCGGCGTTGTCCGCGAGGGTCTCGTCGGTGTCGGGCGACGTCTCCGGGGAGGCCGCCGGGGTGACGTCGGGCGACGCCTCGGGGGAGGACTCCGTGGTCTCGTTCTCGGCGTCCTCCTCGGGGTCCGTGTCGTCGTGGCCGTCCGCCGCCACCCGGCCGTCGGAGGCGCTCTTGGGGTCCACGCGCGTGGCCTCGACGTCCTTCTCCGACTCCGTCTTGCCCGCCGCCGGGATCTCGAGCGCCCCCAGCGGCGCCAGCGGGTGGTTGACGGCCGAGCTCGCCGTCTCCTCCTCGGAGGGCGCCGGCGCGTGCCGGTGCGCCGCCCGCTTCCGGATGCGGGGCGAGGGGTCCTTGCCGGGGTCGACCAGCTCGACGCGCAGCCCGGAGGGCAGGGCCTGCTTGTCGGAGGTCCGGCCGGTGGCCGCCTCGGGTCTGACCCGGACCTGGACGGCGTCGGAGGCGCCCACCCACAGGGGGGCGGTGGAGCCGCGCAGGCTGCGGCGGCGGGCCTCGGGCGAGTCGAGGTCGGGGCGGTCGTCGTCGTGCGTCTGGACGTCCTGCCAGCCCGACCAGGCCGTGGTGCCCGCCGCGCGCGTGCGCACCTGCGCCCGGCCGTGCAGCTCGGTGGTGGCGTCGTCCCAGACGATGCCGACCAGCGAGAAGGGCGCGACCTCGCGGGGCGGCAACCCCTGCGCCCCGCCGCGCCGTACGTGCCCGGCCGCGCGGCGCGTGGGGCCGAGCGGCAGGAGACGCAGCGAGTCCGTGGCTCCCGGCACGGCGGCCGGGCGCGCCCCGGCGGCACGCGGGGTGGCGGAAGCGGGAGCTGAGGCTCCGTCGGGACCGCCGGACGAGGCTCCGGAGGGGGCGGCCAGAAGCGCCAGGGGCAGCGCGGCGGCGCAGGCGGCGACGGTCGAGGAGACAAGAATTCCACGCATGCCTGAAATCCTGGGCATAAGCGGACAAATATGTCCATTCACGCACTGACGGCGAGTCGGCCCCAGGGGCCCCGGAAGCCCGCCGCGCGGCTGACCGCCGCCGCCCCCGCCGCGTACCCTGACGCCGATGAACGCCACCGATCGCACCCCCGCCGACCTGCTGCGTTCCGCGCTCGCCGCGGACCCGGCCCGCCCGCTCGTGACCTTCTACGACGACGCCACCGGCGAGCGCGTGGAACTGTCCGTGGCCACCTTCGCCAATTGGGTGGCGAAGACCGCCAATCTGCTCCAGGGCGAACTGGCCGCCGAACCCGGTGACCGGCTCGCGCTGCTGCTGCCCGCGCACTGGCAGACCGCCGTCTGGCTGCTGGCCTGTTCCTCCGTCGGCGTGGTCGCCGAGGTGGGGGGCGATGCGTCCGGTGCCGATCTGGTCGTCAGCGGGCCGGACACGCTGGAGGAGGCGCGGGCCTGTTCCGGAGAGCGCGTGGCGCTGGCACTACGCCCCCTGGGCGGGCGCTTCCCCCAGCCGCCGGCCGGCTTCGCCGACTACGCCGTCGAGGTGCCCTCCCAGGGCGACCGCTTCGCCCCGTACGCGCCCGTGGACCCCGACGCGCCCGCGCTCGCCGTGGGCGGCTTGGAGCTGACGGGGGCGCAGCTGGTGGAGAAGGCCCGCACCGACGCCCACCAGCACGGCCTCGGCCCGGGCTCGCGGCTGCTGTCGGGGCTGCCGTACGACAACTGGGAGGGCCTGTCCGCCGGGCTCTTCGCCCCGCTCGCCGCGGGCGGCTCCGTCGTGCTGTGCCGCCACCTCGACCGCCTCTCCGGCGGCGGCCTGGACAAGCGCCGCGAGAGCGAGCGCGTCACCGTGACGGCCCTCTGACGCTGCCGCGACGCCGCGCCGGGGCGATGATCGGCGGTACGTGCGTACACGCGCCGCAGCACGCACGCCGCCGACCGAGCGCAGGAGGGACGCAGCGCAGCCGTGACCTACCGCCCTGGCAGCCCCGGCCGGCCGGGCGGCCCCTTCGCCGGGGGGCCGCCCGGGCGGACGCCCGCGCCGGGACGGCGCCGGGGGCGGCGCCGGCTGTGGCTGCGCCGGCTGGCGGTGGGCCTGGTGGTCCTGCTGCTCACGGCCGCCGGGATCGGCTGGGTGCTCTACGAACGGCTCGACAGCAACATCACCACCGACACCGAGACCGCCGACGAGCTGCGCCGCTGGGAGAAGGAACGCCCCAGCGCCCTGGTCAGCGGCGCCCAGAACATCCTGATCATCGGGTCCGACACCCGCGCCGGCGCGGGCAACGGCCAGTACGGCGAGAACGGCGGCGGCCAGCGCTCGGACACCACGATCCTGCTGCACCTGGCGGCCGACCGGAAGAGCGCCACCGCCGTCAGCCTCCCCCGCGACCTGATGGCGAAGATCCCCAGCTGCCGGCGACCCGACGGCTCGTACACCAATGAGCGGTTCGCGCAGTTCAACTGGGCGTACGAGCTCGCCGGCACCGCCTGCACCATCCGGACCGTGGAGAACATCACCCGGATCCGGATCGACCATCACATCGTGCTGGACTTCATGGGGTTCAAGGCCCTGGTCGACGCCATCGACGGGGTCGAGGTGTGCCTGAAGCGCCCCGTGGACGACCGGGAGGCGAAACTGAAGCTGCCCGCCGGCCGCCAGGTGCTGCACGGCGAGCAGGCGCTGGGCTACGTCCGGGCCCGCTACAGCCTCGGGAACGGCAGCGACACCGAGCGGATGGGCCGTCAGCAGTTGTTCCTGGGCGCCCTGGTGCAGGAGATGCAGAGCGACGGCGTGCTGCTCAACCCGGCGCGGCTCTACCCGGTGCTCGACGCGGCCACCAAGTCCCTGACCACGGACGCCGGGCTCGACTCGCTCAAGAAGATGTACAACCTCGTGCGGACCGTGCGGGACATCCCCACCGAGCGCGTGCAGTTCCTCACGGTGCCGCGCCACCCGTACCCGTACAACAGCGCCCGCGACGAGCTCGTGCAGCCGGATGCGGACCAGCTCTTCCAACAGCTGCGCATGGACCGGCCGGTGTCGGTGAGCGCGCACGTGCGGCCGGCCGACGGCAAGCCGGGGGGCCGCCGGCCCGCCGTCGAGCCCGAACCCGAGGAACGGGAGAGCGCCGAGGGGACGGAAGGGACCTACGAGTCCGTGGCACCGCCCTCGCCGTCCATGGCGCCCTCGCCGTCGCCCTCCCCCTCGCCGCTGCCCACGACGCCGCCCACCTACGAGGGCACCACCGCCGCGCACGGCGTCTGCGGCTGACCCGCACGCAAAGAACGCCAATAAAATCGGCAAAAGGTGCAGAAACCTTTTCGTGCCGATGTTCGTTGCAACATCCGTCCCCGCGAAGGGATTGGGCAGATTGCCCAGTTGTAGGCGAGTGCAATTTGTCACCGGTGTCGCTCGACGCTGAACTGGGCGGATAGTGTGAGCGATCCGGTGCGCACGGCCGGCTGACCGCGCACTGCACAGACGACATTCGAGCGCCTCGGGGGGTAGGCGCCGCGTGGCACCGACGGAGGATTCAAGCGACCGTGGACGCGCAAGGCCGTGGGCGAGCGGGCGGCATCGACCCCGCCGACCAGTGGGTGTTCGACCCCGATACGGGCAGCTACGAGCTGCGTCTTGACCATGACGGGGAACCGGTGGCGGCGTCCGGCGGCGCCCCCGCCGCGACGCCTTCCGCTCCCCGGGCCGCCGCCAAACCTTCGGCGGCGCCCCGGCAGAAGCCGAAGCCGGGCGGCGGGCGCAACGTGCCCGGACAGCGCGGCACCGGGGGCGGACGGCGGGCGGGCGCGGCCAAGGCGGCCACGGGCCGCCGCAAGCCGAAGCCCAAGAAGAGCGTCAAGAAGAAGGCCCTGATGTGGACCGGGGGCACGATCGGCGTGGTGCTGGTCGTCACCTCGGTCGGCGGCTATCTGCTCTACCAGCACTTCAACAACAACATCGACAAGGTCGACGTCGGCATCAACAACGACGCCGTCACCAAGGGCCCGGTCAATATCCTGATCATCGGCACCGACAAGCGCTCCGGCGACGGCAACACCGGGTACGGCGACGACGGCAGCGTCGGGCACGCCGACACCACGCTGCTGTTCCACGTCTCCGAGGACCGTACGAACGCCACCGCGCTGTCCATCCCGCGCGACCTGATCACGGACATCCCGGCCTGCCCCACCAAGAAGGGCGGCACCACCAGGACCATCCCCGGCTCCAAGGGCGTCCGCTTCAACGAGAGCCTGGGCCAGGAGGAGCGCGACCCCGGCTGCACCTGGCGGACCGTCGAGCAGCTGACGGGCCTGAAGGTCACCCACTTCATGATGGCCGACTTCAACGCCGTCAAGCGGCTGTCCTCGGCGGTCGGCGGCGTCGAGGTGTGCCTGGCCAAGGACATCAACGACGCCGACTCGCACCTGAAGCTGGGCAAGGGGCGGCACACGGTCGAGGGCGAGCAGGCCCTGGCGTTCGTGCGGACCCGGCACTCCGTGGGCTTCGGCGGCGACCTCAGCCGGATCGAGCTGCAGCAGCAGTTCCTGAGCTCGATGATCCGGAAGATGAAGGCCGGCGACACCCTCACCAACCCCAAGAAGCTCTACGACCTCGCCGACGCCGCCACCAACTCGCTCACCGTCGACACCGGCATAGGTTCCGTGTCCAAGCTGACCGCTCTGGCCAAGGAGCTCAGCAAGGTCAATCTGAAGAACATCACCTTCGCGACCGTGCCCGTCGTCGACAACCCCGCCGAGGGCAAGCAGCACAAGACGGTCGTCCTGGACAAGCCGAAGGCCGAGCCCCTCTTCGCCATGGTCCGTCAGGACGTCTCCCTCACCGAGGTGAAGGAGAAGGAGAAGAAGGCCCAGGAGCAGGCCGACGCCAAGCAGGCGGCGCTGCTGGAGGGACCGAAGGCCGAGCCCGCGAACGTACGGGTCAAGGTGTTCAACGGCAGCGGCAAGGTCGGTGCCGCGGGCGAGACCGTCAGCTGGATGCAGAACTCCAAGGGCATGACCCGCACCAGTAACGGCGGCAACGCCACGGGCGGGAAGAAGGACAAGACCACCCTGGAGTTCGCCCCCAACCAGGCCGACCAGGCCCGCCGGCTCGCGGAGGCCATGGGCCTGCCCGCCGACGCCCTGAAGCAGGGCTCGGGCGACGCCGCGCCCACGGCGGAGATGAAGCTCACGCTCGGCGCGGACTTCAAGGGCGCGGGCACCCCGCTCTCGGCACCGGACAAAGCGCCCGAGGGGATCCAGAAGGTCGAAGCGGACGATAACAACATCTGCGCGAAGTGAACCCCGTGAACGGCCTTTCGCATCTCATTGGCCAGTAATACTCATCAGGTACGACTTCGGTTACATCACGCCTGCCCATCGGGCCGGACGCACCATTCAGGGGAGGCCCGATGCGGCAGAGCAGCGGCGTGCGGGGAGAGCGGGCCAACGAGCCCCACGAGGCCAAGCAGTCCGGGGAGTCCAAGGGCTCGAAGGACGCGAAGGCCCCGAAGGCCTCCGGCGCGTCGGGCACCTCCGGGACCGGTGGCTCCGACGAGGGCAAGGGTGCCAAGGACGAGAAGGGTGCCAAGGAGTCCGACGGCGCGGGCTCCGGCGGGTCCGGCTCCATATCCGGCGGCGGTCCACGCCGCCGCCGCATCGGACGCATAGCCCGCTGGACCGCGCTCGGCCTCTCGCTCCTGATCCTCGGGGTGGCGGCCGCGGGGTACTTCTACTACGAGCACCTCAACGGCAACATCAAGAAGAACAAGCTCAACCTCGGTGACAAGCAGCTCGACCGCAGCGTCGCCAACGCCGAGGGCCAGCGCCCGCTGAACATCCTGATCCTGGGCTCCGACAGCCGGGGCAGCAAGGAGAACGTCGCCCTCGGCGGCGCCCGCGACGACGCCGACCGGCCCCCGCTCGCCGACGTCCAGATGCTGGTGCACGTCTCGGCCGACCGCAGCAACATGTCGGTCATCAGCGTCCCGCGCGACACCCGGGTGACCATCCCCAAGTGCACCGACCCCGAGAGCGGCAAGGTCTACAAGGGCACCGACCGGCAGATCATCAACACCAGCCTGGGCAACGGCGGTCCCGGCTGCACGGTCGCCACGTGGGAGGAGCTCACCGGCATCCCCATCGACCACTTCATGATGATCGACTTCTCCGGCGTGGTGAACATGGCCGACGCGGTCGGCGGCGTGCCGGTCTGCGTGGACGCCAACGTCTACGACGACAAGTCCGGCCTGCGGCTGAACAAGGGCACGCACACCATCAAGGGCAAGCAGGCCCTGCAGTGGCTGCGCACCCGGCACGGCTTCGAGGACGGCAGCGACATCGGCCGCACCCACGCCCAGCACATGTACATGAACGCGATGGTGCGTCAGCTCAAGTCCGGCACCAAGCTCACCGACCCCGGCCAGCTCACCGGCCTCGCCGAGGCGGCCACCAGGGCGCTCACTGTCGACAAGGACCTCGGCTCGGTCAAGGCCCTCTACGAGCTCGGCAACGACATGAAGCGGGTGCCCTCCGGCCGGATCACCATGACCACCATGCCGTGGGCCTCGGACCCGCAGAACCCGGACGCGCACGTGGTCCCCAAGCCGGGCGACGCCGACAAGCTGTTCTCGCTCGTCCGCAACGACATCGCGCTGGACGGCAAGGACAAGAAGAAGGACGACAAGAACCCGCCGCCCACCGCCCCCGTCGCCCGCAAGTCGGACATCGCGGTCACGGTGTTCAACGGCACCGGCACCGCCGTGGAGCCCCCGGCCACCGGCCGCGGCTCCGACATCGCCGCCTTCCTGGTCAAGGAGGGCTTCGCCAAGGCCACCTCGGACTCCACGCCCCGGGCCCAGGCGGACACCACGATCACCTATCCGAGGGCCACACAGCGCGGCGACGCCCTGGCCGTGGCCAAGGCCCTCGGCCTGCCGGAGAGCGCGGTGCGCCACTCCCCCGAGGTCCAGCAGATCACGCTGGTCGTCGGCGGGGACTGGCGCAAGGGCACGGCCTACCCCAAGCCCGAGGGCGACGAGCCGGCCGCCGATCCCTCCGGCACGCCGGGCGAGAAGGACGGCAAGGGGGACAAGGACCCCAAGGACCCGAAGGACGCTGACGGCAAGAGCGGCCAGAAGAAGGGCGACGGCAAGGGGGACAACAAGGCCCCCGAGAGCTCCGACCCGCTCAACGGCGACGACAGGTCGGCCTGCATGAAGGTCAACACGCTCAACCGCTTCTGAGCGCGCAGCGGCCGCCGCTTCTGCATGCGAGAGCGGCCGCCCGGGGGGCTCCCCGGGCGGCCGCTTTCGTCTGCCGCTTGCCTACTGCTCCGCGCGGACCGCCGGCCGGCGGCTGGCGATGACCTTCTTGGCGAGCGAGCGCGGGCTGGTGAGGAAGCCGAAGCCCCACGACATGTGCATCGTCGCCAGCGCCACCGGGATGCGCAGCCGCGCCCCGGCGGGCAGCCCCTTGCCCGCCGGCACCGAGCCGGCCGTGATGGCCGCCACGTACCCGGCCGGCACGATCAGGCCCCACGGGGTGACGACCGCACCCACGACCACGCCCGCCGCGATGGCGAGGACGGCGGCCGGGGCCGCGAGGTAGCGCAGGTTGATCGAGCCCTGGTGGTAGCGGGCGACGACGTGCCGCCAGCGCCCGTAGTTCTTGTACTGCTTGGCCAGGGCCCGGACATTGGGCCGGGGCCGGTAGGAGACCTTCAGCTCCGGCGAGAACCAGATCAGACCGCCGGCCTCACGGATGCGGAAGTTCAGCTCCCAGTCCTGGGCGCGGATGAACTCCTCGTTGTACCCGCCCAGCCGCTCCAGCACCTCGCGCCGGAAGACGCCCAGGTACACGGTCTCGGCGGGGCCCGCCGCGCCGCCGGTGTGGAACGCCGCGTTGCCCACCCCGATCTTCGAGGTCATGGCGGCCGCGACGGCCCGCTCCCAGTCGTTCTCGCCCTCGGCGTGCATGATGCCGCCCACGTTCTGGGCGCCGGTCTCGTCCATCAGCCGCACGGCGGTGGCGATGTAGTCCGGGGAGAGCATGCCGTGGCCGTCGACCCGTACCACGATCGGGTGACGCGACGCCTTGATCGCCGCGTTCAGTGCGGCGGGGGTGCGACCCGTGGGATTCGGCACGGTATGGACCCGGGAGTCCTCCCGGACCAGCTCCGCGGCGATCTCGTCGGTGCGGTCGGTGGACGGTCCGAGGGCGATCACCACCTCCAGCTCACCGGCATACTCCTGCTCCAGGATGTGTCGCACGGAGGTGCGCAGATGCCGCTCTTCATTGAGCACCGGCATGATCACGGAAACGGCGGGCAGCTGCTGATCGGGCATGGTTCCTCGGGGGTACGGGGGTCGGGGGAACCCCCCGGCGGTCGGTGGAAACGTCCGTCACGTTACCGCCAATGGGGGACGGGGTCCCGCCCCGCCCGGGTGGCCGGGGCGCTGCGGACGGCGTGGGGCCGCAGACAGTTCATCGTATGGGCCTACGGTGTTCGCACTTTCTGCGCAGATGTCTCCCCCGTGTTCCGACCGCTCGTCGCGGAGGTCTCGAAGTGACCGCACCGGCCCGATCCTCCCGTCAGCGCACGACCCGGTACCGGACCCGCCGTGCGCACTGGGGCAAGCGTCTGGCCACGGGTGCGGCGGTGGCGGTGCTGGGCACGGGCGGCATCGGGCACGCGGTGGTCACCGGGCTCGGGGACGGCATCGGCCGCGTCGACGCCTTCGAGGGGCTCTCGGACCGGCCGGGCGGCGGGCGGGGCATGAACGTGCTGCTCGTCGGCACCGACGGCCGCGACAAGATCACCGAGGAGGAGCGGCAGCGCTACCGCCTCGGCGGCGCCCCCTGCCACTGCACGGACACGGTGATGCTCGTCCATCTCTCCGCCGACCGCGACCGGGCGACCGTGGTCAGCCTGCCCCGCGACACCTACACGGAGATCCCCGAGCGCACGGACGAGACCGGCAGGTTCCGCCCCGCCCACCCCGTCAAGCTCAACGCGGCGTACGCGGAGGGCGGCCCCGGGCTGACCGTGCGCTCGGTGGAGCGCCTGACCGGAGTGCACGTCGACCACTACATGGAGATCGACTTCACCAGCTTCATGAAGACCGTCGACGCCGTGGGCGGCGTGCAGGTGTGCACGGTGCGGCCGCTCAAGGACACCTACACCGGGCTCGACCTGCCGGCCGGCACCAGCAACCTCGACGGCGGCCAGGCCCTGCAGTACGTACGCTCCCGGCATCTGGACGGGGCCGCCGACCTGGGCCGGATGCAGCGGCAGCAGCGGTTCCTCGCCTCCTTGATGCACAAGGCGGCCAGCGGCGGGGTGCTGCTGAACCCGGTGAAGTTCCAGGACGTCGCCTCCGCCGTCATCGGCTCGGTCCGCGCCGACCGGGGCTTCGGCACCGACGAGCTCATCGGGCTCGGCCAGGCGATGCGGAACCTGACGCCCGCCTCGGCGGAGTTCACCTCCGTGCCGATCGCCGTCGCGAACTTTCCCGTGCCGCACCTCGGCTCGACCGTGAAGTGGGACGAGGCGGGGGCCGACCGGCTCTTCCGGGCCCTGCGCGAGGACCGCCCGGTCAACACCGCCCCGCGCGCCCCGCACCAGGCGGCCGACGCCAAGCCGCCGGCCAGGACGGGCGAGCAGCCCCCCACGGCCGTCGAGGTGGCCCCCGAGCAGGTGCGCGTCCAGGTCCTCAACGGCAGTGGCCGCGACGGGCTCGCCCGCACGGCCGACCAGGCGCTGCGCGCCACGGGCTTCGCCACCACGGGCCTGCCCACCGACGCCAGGCACCCCACCGCGCAGCACACGCTGATCACCTACGACCCGCGCTGGGACCGCTCGGTGCGCTCGCTGGCCGCCGCGCTGCCCGGGGCCCGGCTGCGGGCGGTGCCGGGGCAGGGGCCGCTGATGCGGGTGACCCTGGGCCCGGACTTCACGCGGGTGCACCCGGTACGGGCGCAGGACCCGCCGCACCCGCGGAGCGGGGGCGTCGCGGTGGTCACGGGCGACCAGGTGGTCTGCCCGGAGAGCGCGTAGGAGGCGGGCGAGGGGTCAGTCCTCGAAGCCCTCGGCGGCGCGCTGCTCACGCAGCTCCATGATCGCGCGGCGCCGGGCGAGCCGGTGCGTGCGCCGGATCTGCGCCTCCTGATAGCGCCGCCGGTCCTTGTCCGTCTCGGGCAGCACCGGCGGCACGCGCCGGGGCTTGCCGTCCTCGTCGACCGCGGCGAAGACCAGATAGGCGCTGCCGACCTGGACGGCGGGCGTGGACTCGTTCCACCGCTCGGCGAGCACCCGCACGCCGATCTCCATGGAGGACCGGCCGGTCCAGTTGCACTGCGCCTTCACATGCACGAGGTCGCCCACCCGGACCGGCTCCAGGAAGGCCATCTCGTCCATGGAGGCGGTGACCGCGGGGCCGCCGGAGTGCCGGCCGGCGACCGCGCCGGCGACGTCGTCCACCAGTTTCATGATCACGCCGCCGTGGACGGTGCCCAGCAGATTGGTGTCGCTGCCGGTCATGATGTGGGAGAGCGTCGTGCGGGCGGCCGACGTCGGCTTCCCGGATATGTCCGACTCCGGGCTCCGGTCCTCATTGCTCATGCCCTCCACTGTATGCGGGGGCGCCGCACCGGGCCGGATTTGCATCAGCTCTGCAACAGCACCGCCCCTCCCTGTGAGACGGCGCGTCCTGGCATGCACACTCGGTTGCATGAACGATTGGCCCGAAGGGCGGACCCCCGACCGCCGCGAGCGGTACGGGCGCGGCAGCACCAGCGCCGAGCCGGAGGGCGCCCGCGCCCTGTCGCACGTACGGCGCGACGCCCCGCCCCAGCAGTACCGACCGCCCCAGGGCTACGACTCCCACGCCCCGCAGGGCCCCCCGGCGCCCCGGGACCACGACGGCTACAGCACCGGCCAGGTCTACGGGCCCGGAGCCGGCTCCCCCGCGGGTCCCGGCGGTGGCTCCGGGGCCGGCGGCGGGCGCGCCCGCGGCCCGCGCGCCGGTGCGCCGAACTGGCGCAAGCGCATCAAGATCGGTGCGATCGTCTTCGTCACCGCGCTGCTGGCCGTCTCCATCGGCACCTACTTCTGGGCCGACGGCAAGATGCGCCGCGAGGTCGACCTGAGCAAGGTCCAGGACCGCCCGGCGGCGGGCGAGGGCACCAATTACCTGATCGTCGGCTCCGACAGCCGGGAGGGCCTGTCCGACCAGGACAAGAAGGACCTGCACACCGGGTCCGCCGACGGCAAGCGCACCGACTCGATGATGATCCTGCACACGGGCGACAACGGCACCACGATGCTGAGCCTGCCGCGCGACTCCTACGTCACCATCCCCGCCTTCACCGGCAAGCAGTCGGGCAAGAAGTTCCCCGCCGCCACGCACAAGCTCAACCAGGCGTACGCGGACGGCGGCCCGGAGCTGCTGGCGCAGACCATCGAGTTCAACACCGGGCTGCGCATCGACCACTACGCGGAGATCGGCTTCGGCGGCTTCCGCAACCTCGTCGACGCGCTCGGCGGCGTGGAGATGTGCCTGGACAAGCCGCTGAAGGACCGGGACTCGGGCGCGGACTTCGAGGCGGGCTGCCAGGAGCTGAACGGCGCCCAGTCGCTGGCGTTCGTCCGCCAGCGCCACCAGGAGGCCGACCAGGACCTGGGCCGGATGCGCAACCAGCAGAAGTTCCTGAACACCCTCGCCAAGCAGGCGGCCTCCCCGGCCACGATCCTCAACCCGTTCCGCCTCTACCCCGTCATCGGGTCCGGCCTCGACACCCTCATCGTCGACAAGGACATGGGGCTGTGGGATCTGATGGACATGTTCTGGGCGATGAAGGGCGTCACGGGCGGCGACGGGCAGCAGATGACCGTGCCGATCGCCAACCCGAACTTCCCCACCCGCAGCGACGGCGTGGCCGTCAAGTGGGACACGACGAAGGCCAAGCAGCTCTTCGAGCAGCTGAAGAAGGACCAGAAGGTCACCGTCACCGACAAGTGACGCCCGTGGGGCGCCGTGGGGCTACGACTTCATGGGGGTCGGGGTGATGAGGGCGAACACCGCGCCCTGCGGGTCCTGCACCACGGCCATCCGGCCCGCGACCATGTCGAACGGCGGCTTGAGCACCGAGCCGCCGGCCCTGATCAGGGCGTCGACCGTGCTGTCGACATCGTCGACGGAGAAGTACGTCAGCCAGTGGGAGGGCGAGCCGGGAGGCGACTTCTCGAGGTCCTGCATGCCGCCGACCGGGCGGTCGGCGGCCTTGAGGGAGAAGTACCCCGGCGCGTCCTTCATGGTGGTGGCCGTCAGCCCCAGGGCGTCCTCGTAGAAGGCGGCCGCCGCCTCCGGGTCGGCGGTGTTCAGCTCGTTCCACACCACCGAGCCGGGTTCGTTGACCACCTGGGCGCCGATGAAGTCCCCGGCCTGCCACAGCCCGAACACCGCGCCCGTGGAGTCCGCCACGACGGCCATCCGGCCCAGGGTGAGGACGTCGGTGGTCTCCATCAGCGGCGTACCGCCGTTCTGGCCGACCTTCGCCACGGCCGCGTCGGCGTCGGTGACGGCCAGGTACGTGGTCCACGCGGGCGGCGGCTTGGACCCGCCCTCCTGGGCCATCGAGGTCATGATCCCCGCCACGGCCCTGCCGTTCAGGGTGCACACCGCGTACCCGCCGGTCTCCGGCGGCCCGGGTTCCCCCTGCCAGCCGAACAGGTCCCGGTAGAAGTCGAGCGCCTCCCGCTGGTCGGGGACCACGAGATCCACCCAGCAGGGCGTGCCGGGAACGTAGGGCTCGGTTACCTCGGGCATGACGCGTCGCCTCCCTGGCAGTACGGACACCCCCGGGACCCACCTTCACCCGCCGTCGGCCGTATCGCCACCGCGAAACGCCGAACGGCCCCCGACAGTGCTGTCGGAGGCCGTCGCGCGGGGGAACCCGTTACGGGAGGTTGCGCGCCATGACGATGCGCTGGACCTGGTTCGTGCCCTCGTAGATCTGCGTGATCTTGGCGTCGCGCATCATGCGCTCGACCGGGTAGTCACGGGTGTAGCCGTAGCCGCCGAGGAGCTGGACGGCGTCCACCGTGACCTCCATGGCCACGTCGGAGGCGAAGCACTTCGCCGCCGCGCCCTGGAAGGTGAGGTCGCTGTCACCGCGCTCGGACTTGGCGGCGGCCGCGTAGGTCAGCTGGCGGGCGGCCTCGATCTTCATGGCCATGTCGGCGAGCATGAACTGGACGCCCTGGAAGTCGCCGATCGGCTTGCCGAACTGCTTGCGCTCCTGGACGTAGCCCTTGGCGTAGTCGAGGGCGCCCTGGGCGATGCCGAGGGCCTGGGCCGCGATGGTGATGCGGGTGTGGTCCAGGGTCTTCATCGCCGTGGCGAAGCCGGTGCCCTCCTCGCCGATCATGCGGTCGGCGGGGATGCGGACGTTGTCGAGGTAGACCTCGCGCGTCGGGGAGCCCTTGATGCCGAGCTTCTTCTCGGGGGCGCCGAAGGAGACGCCCTCGTCCGACTTCTCGACGACGAAGGCGGAGATGCCCTTGGAGCGCTTCTCCGGGTCGGTGACGGCCATGACCGTGTAGTACTCGCTGACGCCGGCGTTGGTGATCCAGCGCTTGACGCCGTTGAGGACCCAGAAGTCGCCGTCGCGCACGGCGCGGGTCTTCATGCCGGCGGCGTCCGAGCCGGCGTCGGGCTCACTGAGGCAGTACGAGAACATCCCCTCGCCCTTGGCGAGCGGGCCCAGGTACTTCTTCTTCAGCTCGTCGGAGCCGGAGAGGACGACCGGCAGCGAGCCGAGCTTGTTGACGGCCGGGATGAGGGAGGACGAGGCGCACACGCGCGCGACTTCCTCGATCACGATGACGGTGGCGAGCGCGTCCGCGCCGGCTCCGCCGAACTCCTCCGGGACGTGCACGGCGTGCAGGTCGGAGGCGGTGAGCGCGTCGAGCGCCTCCTGCGGGAAGCGCCCCTCCTCGTCCACCTCGGCGGCGAACGGCCCGATCTTCGCCTCGGCGAGCGAGCGGACGACCTTGCGGAGCTCGTCGTGCTCCTCGGCCGGCCGGTACAGGTCGAAGTCCTTGTTTCCCGCCAAGGCGTACTCCCCAGAGAGTTAACTACCGTTTAGTAACCCCGATTCTAGGGGCGCCCCACACAGGGGGGATACGTGAGCTTGCCGACAGCGACGATCTCCCCTGGATCCTTCCCGACCAGGGCCCGACTATGCTCGGGCAACGCAATCCGGCAGGTGGGCACAGCCAGCACCGCGAGTCAGCACATGGAGTACCGCATGGCCCTCAAGATCACCGTGATCGGCACCGGTTACCTCGGTGCCACCCACGCCGCGGCCATGGCCGAGCTCGGGTTCGAGGTGCTGGGACTGGACGTGGTGCCCGAGAAGATCGAGACGCTCTCGCGCGGCGAGGTCCCGATGTACGAGCCCGGGCTGGAGGACCTGCTGCGCAAGCACGTCGCCGGGCTCGAGGGCTCGACCGGGCGGCTGCGCTTCACGACCTCCTGGGAAGAGGTCGCCGACTTCGGCGACGTGCACTTCGTCTGCGTGAACACCCCGCAGAAGCACGGCGAGTACGCCTGCGACATGTCCTACGTCGAGAGCGCCTTCACCTCCCTGGCCCCGCTGCTGCGCCGCCCCGCGCTGGTGGTCGGCAAGTCGACCGTGCCGGTCGGCAGCGCCGCCCGGCTCGCGCAGCTGCTGGCCGGGCTGGCGCCGGCGGGCTCCGACGTGGAACTGGCCTGGAACCCGGAGTTCCTGCGCGAGGGCTTCGCCGTCGAGGACACCCTGCACCCCGACCGCATCGTCGTCGGCGTCGGCGGCGAGCGCGGCGAGAAGCTGCTGCGCGAGGTCTACGCGACGCCGGTGGGCGAGGGCTCGCCGTTCGTCGTCGCCGACTACCCCACCGCCGAGCTGGTCAAGACGGCCGCCAACTCCTTCCTCGCCACGAAGATCTCCTTCATCAACGCCATGGCCGAGGTCTGCGAGGCCGCCGACGGCGACGTGGTGAAGCTGGCCGAGGCGATCGGCCACGACGAGCGCATCGGGAAGAAGTTCCTGCGGGCCGGCGTCGGCTTCGGCGGCGGCTGCCTGCCGAAGGACATCCGCGCCTTCATGGCCCGCGCCGGCGAGCTGGGCGCCGACCAGGCCCTGACCTTCCTCCGCGAGGTCGACTCCATCAACATGCGCCGCCGCGCCCACATGGTCGAGCTGGCCCGCGAGAGCGTGGGCGGCAGCTTCCTCGGGCAGCGCGTCGCGGTGCTCGGCGCGACGTTCAAGCCGGACTCCGACGACGTACGGGACTCGCCCGCGCTCAACGTCGCCGGGCAGATCCACCTGCAGGGCGGCCAGGTGACGGTGTACGACCCCAAGGGCATGGACAACGCCCGCCGGCTCTTCCCCACCCTCGCCTACGCGCCGAGCGCGCTCGAGGCGTGCCGGGGGGCGCACGTGGTGCTGCACCTGACGGAGTGGGCGGAGTTCCGGGAGCTGGACCCGGCGGCCATCGCCGACGTGGTGGCGGAGCCGCGTCTGCTCGACGGCCGCAACGCACTCGACCCGGCCGCGTGGCGTGCCGCCGGCTGGACCTTCCGCGCGATGGGGCGCCCGCAGGCGTAGTTGTCCCCTGTCCCGCCCCTTCCCGTAACCGGGGCTCCGCCCCGGACCCCGGTCCTCAATCGCCGGACGGGCTGCAAATGCAGCCCGTCCGGC
>NZ_JBFADG010000039.1:0-37230 GCF_040641275.1 Streptomyces sp. NPDC021096
CGCCGGGCGGGCCGCCGCGCAGGCCCGCCGGCGGCGGCGGGCGGGGCGGGGGGCGGGGGTGCTGGCCCCCACCGGGGGGGCGGCGCGCGCCGGGCCGGCCCCCCCCCCCCTCGCCGTGGAGGCGATGGAGGAGAAGGAGGCCCTCGCCATGCTGGAGGCGGTCGCGGGGGCGACCGGCGCGGGCGCCGCCGCGACGTCGGCGCGCGCGGTGGTCACCACCTGCGGGCGGCTGCCGCTCGCCCTGCGCCTCGCGGGGGCCCGGCTCGCCGAGGCGTCCTGGACGCCGGCCGACCTCGCCGCCCGGCTCGACGACGAACGGCACCGGCTGGAGCAGCTCCACGCCACCGACCTCGACGCCGAGTGCGCCTTCCGCGTCGCCTACGACGCCCTCGACCCCGAAACCGCCCGCGCCGCCCGCCTCCTGGCCCAGCCCGACGCCACCGACCTCGACGCCGAGTGCGCCGCGGCCGTCCTCGACGTCCCCGAACCGGCGCCCGCGGACGCCGGCGCGCACGCCGCGGACGTCACCGCCCGCCTCGCCGCCGCCGGCCTGCTGGAGGGCTTGGGCGAGGGCCGGTACCGCTGTCACGACCTGCTCAAGGAGTTCGCCCGGCGGCAGAGCGAACGCACCGACAGCCCGCCCGTACGCGACGCGGCACTGCTGCGCCTGCTCGACCTCCACCTGGCCACCGCCGTCACCGCGTTGCGCCGCATCCGCCCCGACAGCCCCGAACCCCGCCACCTGCGCCACGATCTGGCGACCACGGGCCGTCCCCTCGCCGACGCGGACGCCGCCCGCGCCTGGCTGCGGGACGCGCACCCGGACCTGTCCGACGCCGTGCGCCAGGCCCTCGCCCTGGACGTCCCCGACGCCCTGCGGCCCGCCGTGGACCTGCTCACCGTCTGGGGCCGGCTGACCGCGGGCACCGCACGCCACCAGGACCTCGGCCCGCTCGCCGGGCAGGCGCTGGAACGGGCGCGGCAGCACGCGGACGACGCGAGCGCCGCCCGCGCGCTGCGGCTGATCGCCGCCCCGCGCTACGGAACCGACACCTACGAACGCGCCGAACGCGACCTGCGGGCGAGCCTGCGCCTGGCCGAGGCGGCCGCCGACGCGTACGTCCTGACGACGGCCTCCCACGAACTGGGCGTCGTCCTGCTGGCCCTGGGCCGGCCCGAGGAGGCGCTGCCGCCGCTCGTCCGGGCCGAGGAGGGCTTCCGCCAGGAGGGCGCGACGAGTTGCGCCCTGGAGGCGCTGGCCCACACGGCCCGCGCGTACATCGCCCTGCGCCGGGCGGACGAGGCCATCACGGCCGTCAACGACGCCGCCGTGCGGGCCAGGGAGCTGGGCCACGGACCGACGCTGGCCCAGGTCCTCCACGAGGCGGGCCTCGTCCACCTGCGGGCCGACCGCTCGGCGACGGCCGCGGACCGGCTGCGGGAGGCGCTGGGCACGGAGGGCGTCGAGCCCCGCCTGGAGGCCCTGCTGTGGGCGCGCCTGGCCCGGTGCCGGCTGGAGACGCGGCAGCACCGCGAGGCCGTCAACGCGGCCGACCGGGCGCTGGCGATGGAGGCCGGCCTGGGCGACGCGTACTGCCGCGGCCTGGCCCTGGCCGCCCGCGGCCGCGCCCAGCTGGCACTGGGCGAACCACGACTCGCACTGGGCTCCCTGCGCGAGGCCCACGACGTGCTGAGACGCCGGGGCGCGGCGGAGGCGGCAGAGGTGGAACAGCTGCTGGACGAGGAGTTCCCCCACCACCGCGAGCCGGCCGGCTGAGCGGACGAGGGCGGGACGCACTCGCCCGGTCGCGACGCGACACGGGCCACTGCCCCGGCGAGGCGCACGGACGACCCCCGACACCGGCCATACGGCTGGGCCCTGACGTGGCGTGAGCACAGTCCGGGCACGCCACACGCCCGGTTCGAGCAGGGCATAGGCCCGTACGGGCACCGCACACGGCCGGTTCAGGCGGGGCGCGAGCCCGTCACGCTGCCCACGGCCGTCGGCGGGAACTCGTCCAGCCAGGCGAACGCCGGCTCGACGCCGGCGATCCGGATCACCTTCGAGACCATCGCCCCGCCCCGCACGACGCGCAGCCGCGCCCCGCCGCGCAGCGCCCGGGCGCGCGCCCGCAGCAGCAGCCGCACGCCGCTCGCGTCCAGAAACGTCACTCCGCGCAGGTCGATGACGAGATCTCCCCGGCACCGCCCCGCCAGCGCCTCCACGCGCGGGCCCAGCACCTGCTCCGCCAAGATGTCGAGCTCCCCCAGCAGTTCCATGACCACCGCTCCCCCCACCACGCGCTCCCGCATGGTGAAGGCGAGCTCGTGCACGCCCATGGCGAACCTCACCGCCCTCCCACATCGGGCACACCGTGTGCCTTTCTGGTGCCCCGGCAGTGGGCCGATTTCACCTCGGCCGCCCACCCGTCTCCCGGACGTCGCCGACGGGGCCGCCGGCCGGGCACCGGCCATGCGGGGCCTGCACGAAAGCCCCGGCTCCGAGGCCCGTGCGCGGTCTCGGAGCCGGGGCTTCCGGCAAACGCAGGACGAGGGAGACGGCGTCGGGGGGACAAGCCGTCTCCCCCGACGAGGACACGGGCTCCAAGTCCGGGCCGCGGTCGGGGGGAAGACGCGGCCGGACCCCGCAGTGAGGTCCGTATCCCTGGCCCGCAGGATTCCTGCCAGATCCGCGGGCGCACGTCCATCCTCCGCCCCCGCGCGGGCCCGCCGGGCAGGCGAAGGGCCCGCTTTGCAGGGTCTTAAGTCCTTAAAGATGACGTGAGGGGTGTGAATCCCTCCACACCGCACACCCCACCCCCCGCCGGACCCGGACACGCCGACTCCGACCATTCGCACGCACGCACGGTTAGACTCTCGCGACCGCACTCGGGACAGCAGGGGAGGGAGCGCCTCATGGTGCAGACAAAGAAGGTCGTTCTCTGGGCCCTCGGCATCTTCGTGGCGTACACGATCATCCACTCCCCCGCGCGGTCGGCCGAGCTCGTCCAGATAGGGTTCGAGGGGATCTCGGACGCCGCCAAGAACGTCGGCGAGTTCATGACCCAGCTGATCAGCTGACCGGCCGCAGCGGCCGGCCCGGCGGCGAAGACCGGCGAGAGCCGAAGAGCGGAGAAGGCAGCCAGTGATCCGTCACCTCGTCCTGTTCAAGCTCAACGAGGGCGTCGAGCGCGACGACCCCCGCGTCGTCGCCGGTGTGCGGGCGTTCGAGGAGCTGGGCGCGCTCATCCCCGATCTGCGCTCCTGGGAGTGCGGCTGGAACATCTCGGACCGGCCCATCGCCTATGACTACGCCATCAACTCCTCCGTCGAGGACACCGACGCGCTGCGCCGTTACCTGGAGCACCCGGCCCACCAGGCAGGCGTCGGCCAGTGGCGCGAATTCGCGACCTGGGTGATCGCCGACTACCCGTTCTGAGCCAGCCCGGCCGCACGGCGACGGCCGGTCCGCCGCACGCCTCTCCTCCCCTCACCGCCCCGGTGAGGGGAATTTTTTGTCGTCAACACGGAGTTATGCGGTGCTTGCACACAGTGCACATGTCTTGTGATGCTATGACCGCTTTTGCCGGATGAGTTGATCGAAAATGACCACAAAGGGGTGGTGACCGTGCCGGCCCGTACAGCGCCCGAAGCCCCCCTCCGGCGCGACAAGTCCGCCGACGAACCGGACCGGAGCGACGACATCGCCGAACCCGGCCCCGCCGACCACACCGAGACCGGCACCGTGCAGGGCCCCCGGGCCCGCGAGAGCCGCGGGGCCGACGCCCGGGCCCTGACCCAGGTGCTCTTCAAGGAGTTCGCCTCCCTGGAGCCCGGTACGCCCGAGCACGCCCGCGTGCGCGCCGCCCTGATCGAAGCCAACCTCCCCCTCGTGCGGTACGCCGCGGCGCGTTTTCGCAGTCGCAATGAGCCGATGGAGGACGTGGTCCAGGTCGGCACCATCGGACTCATCAACGCCATCGACCGTTTCGACCCCGACCGCGGGGTGCAGTTCCCCACCTTCGCCATGCCGACCGTCGTCGGGGAGATCAAGCGCTACTTCCGCGACAACGTCCGCACCGTGCACGTCCCGCGCCGCCTCCACGAGCTGTGGGTGCAGGTCAACGGCGCCACCGAGGACCTGACGGTGCTGCATGGCCGGTCCCCGACGACCGCCGAGATCGCCGACCGGCTGAAGATCGCCGAGGACGAGGTGCTCGCCTGCATCGAGGCGGGCCGCTCGTACCACGCCACGTCCCTGGAGGCGGCGCAGGAGGGCGACGGCCTGCCCGGCCTGCTGGACCGGCTCGGCTACGAGGACCCCGCGCTGGCGGGGGTCGAGCACCGCGACCTCGTACGCCACCTGCTCGTACAGCTGCCGGAGCGCGAACAACGCATCCTTCTACTGCGCTACTACAGCAACCTGACGCAGTCGCAGATCAGCGCCGAGCTGGGGGTGTCGCAGATGCATGTGTCCCGGCTACTCTCACGGAGCTTCGCCCGGCTGAGGTCCGCAAATCGAATCGACGCCTAACCCTCCCGGGTGACCCCTGCCCCGATGTCATGGGGAAGATATGTCGACTTGACGCTACAGCGTGTTGCCGACATGTGACATTCTGCAGGAACTGCGTTTGCCACAGCGCAGCCTCCGGTATTCAGGTGGAGGCTGAACGCCCTCACCCGAGGGAGTTGCTGTGACCCGTCCGCGACCTCAAGGGGGTGGCATGTCCGTAGACCTGGGCAGCGCGAAGGTGCTCGCCAACGACGCACCGCACGCCGTGCTCGACGACTGCGAAGCCATCGACACCCGCACCCTCTCCCGCTCCCTCTTCCTGCGGCTCGCCACGCTCGAGCGGGACAGCGCCGAGCGTACGTACGTCCGCGACACCCTCATCGAACTCAACCTCCCCCTCGTGCGTTACGCGGCCGCCCGCTTCCGCAGCCGCAACGAACCGATGGAGGACATCGTCCAGGTCGGCACGATCGGTCTGATCAAGGCGATCGACCGCTTCGACTGCGAACGCGGGGTCGAATTCCCGACGTTCGCGATGCCGACCGTCGTCGGTGAGATCAAACGCTTCTTCCGCGACACCAGCTGGTCCGTGCGCGTGCCGCGCCGCCTCCAGGAGCTGCGGCTCGCCCTCACCAAGGCCAGCGACGAGCTCGCACAGAAGCTCGACCGCTCCCCGACCGTGCCCGAACTCGCCCTCTGCCTGGGCGTGTCCGAGGAGGACGTGGTCGACGGCCTCGCGGTCGGCAACGCCTACACCGCCAGCTCGCTGGACTCCCCCTCCCCCGAGGACGACGGTGGCGAGGGCTCCCTGGCCGACCGGCTCGGCTACGAGGACACGGCGCTGGAGGGCGTGGAGTACCGCGAGTCGCTCAAGCCGCTGCTGGCCAAGCTGCCCCCGCGCGAGCGCCAGATCATCATGCTGCGCTTCTTCGCCAACATGACGCAGTCCCAGATCGGCGAGGAGGTCGGCATCTCCCAGATGCACGTCTCCCGGCTGCTGACGCGCACGCTCGCACAGCTGCGCGAGGGACTCATCGCCGACTGACGCGCCCCGGCCCGGACATATGTACAGCTGACGCACCGTCAGCCACACTGGGCCGATGCGACGGATGACGCTCGTCTCCGCTTCGGCCACGGCGCTCTGCCTCTGTCTGGGGGCGGCGCTCACCGGCTGCGGCGGCAGCGATCGCGACGGCTATGTCGCCACGGGGGCCGCCGGACCCGGCGCGTCCCGGCCGGCGGACCGGGCCGTGCCGCCGAAGGGCGGCGTGGAGCTCGTACCGCTGGACGGCGCTCCGTCCTCACCGGCGCGTTCGCCCGGACGTTCACCCGCACCGACACGGAGCGGGAGCCCCGTTCCCGCACGCCCCGGCCCCGGTACGGCCACCGGCAGCCCGGGTGGCACGCGTACGACGCCCACTCCCCACGGCATACGGCCCCTCCCCGCCACGAGCGGGGCCACGGGCCCCTCGGGCATCAACGGCGGCACGACACCCACCCGTACGCCGCGCCCCTCAAGCCCCTCGCGCCCCGCACCTCCGAGGCCCACGGGCCCGACCGGCCCCGGCACCCCGACCCCGGCGCCCGCCTCGCTCGACGTCGGCGAACCGCGCCGCGAGCCCGGCACGGACCGCTGGTGCGAGCAGGTCACCCTCACGTTCACCAACTCCGGCGGCAGCCCCGTCACCGGCGGCACCGTCACCCTGGGCACGCACGTCATCGGCGCGTTCGGCACGGACTGGGCCACGCTCACGTCCACCCACCCGCTCCCGGCGCCGATCGACCCGGGGCGGTCGGTGGAGCAGTCCTTCCCGGTGTGCGTCGACGCCTGGCGCGTCCTGCCGGGAATGCGCATCGAGACGCGCGACGTCTCGGTGGACTGGGCCTGAGCCGACCGGTCAGGCCATCGCGAGGACCACGGCCCCCACGACCACCGCGATCGCGACGACCACACCGACGATCACTCCGGCGCCCGGTCCGGACTTGCGGCCGCGGCCCGCGGCCGCGGCGGACCGCCCGCCGCCCGGCGCCCCCTCGTCGACGAAGGCGCGGAACATCTGAGTGTTGCCCGCAGGGTCGTAGTTGCCTTCGGGGCTCTGCTGATGGTGGTTGGCCATGGGCCAGGACCCTAGCGAAACGGCCCGGCCTCCCGCGCACAGGGCCACCGCTTTGCGGGCAGCCGGGCAAGGCTTGAGCCTTCCTTTACCCGATTTGGGCGCTATTCGTTTGCCTTCAGCAACCAAACGTCCCTATGGTTGCCCGAAGCAACCTAACCTTTCGGATCCGAGGAGCCGAGCCCATGGCCGCACAGGAGCAGTACGAAGAGCTGGCCCGGCAGCTCAGCGCCCTCGGCGCCGTCAAGCGCGGCCTGAGCCGGTCCCTCCCCCAGGACTGCTCGCCCGCCACCGCCATGCTGCTGGCCCTGCTCAAGCAGCACGGCGACATGCGGATGAGCCGGCTCGGCGAGCTGCTGGGCATCGACGCCTCGGTGACCAGCCGGCACGTCGCGTACGCCGCCGAGCGCGGCTGGATCGACCGGCAGCCCGACCCGCTCGACAAGCGGTCGCGGCAGCTGAGCCTCACCCCCAGCGGCGGGGCGCTGCTGGAGGAGGTCTCGGCGCGCTACACCCAGGCGCTCGCCACCTGCCTGCAGGACTGGTCCGACGCCGACGTCGGCCACCTCATCGGCCTGATGACGCGCCTGCGCGAGAGCTTCGGCGAGTGCCGACCGCGCCTCGCGCCGCAGCACCACCCGGCCGAGCACACCACCCGTACACACGCCTGAAGTACCGCAGCGAGAAAGGGAGTCCATGGCCAACACCACACCGGCAGGTGTGCGGGACGCCTCGACAGACACCGCAGCACCAATGACGCACCGTCAGATAATGGAGGCCCTCTCGGGCCTGCTCCTCGGCATGTTCGTGGCGATCCTCTCCTCGACGATCGTCTCCAACGCGCTGCCGGAGATCATCCACGATCTGCACGGCAGCCAGTCGTCCTACACCTGGGTCGTCACGGCCTCGCTCCTGGCGATGACCGCGTCCACCCCGCTGTGGGGCAAGCTCTCCGACCTCTTCAGCAAGAAGCTGCTGGTCCAGCTGGCCCTGGTGATCTACGTGGCCGGCTCGGTCGTGGCCGGCCTCTCGCAGAACACCGGCATGCTGATCACCTGCCGGGTGTTCCAGGGCATCGGCGTCGGCGGCCTCTCCGCCCTCGCCCAGATCATCATGGCCGCGATGATCTCCCCGCGTGAGCGCGGCCGTTACAGCGGCTACCTCGGCGCGACCTTCGCCGTCGCCACCGTCGGCGGCCCGCTGCTGGGCGGCGTCATCACCGACACCGACTGGCTCGGCTGGCGCTGGTGCTTCTACGTCGGCGTACCGTTCGCGATCATCGCGCTCGTCGTCCTGCAGAAGACGCTGAAGCTGCCCGTCGTGAAGCGCAAGGTCAAGGTCGACTGGCTGGGCGCGTTCTTCATCACCGCCTCCGTCACCCTGCTGCTGATCTGGGTCACCCGGGCCGGCAAGGGCAAGGACTACGACTGGATCTCCTGGCAGACCGGCGCCATGGTCGGCGGCTCGCTGCTCCTCGCCGCGCTCTTCGTCCTCACGGAGTCGAAGGCGTCCGAACCGATCATTCCGCTGCGGCTGTTCCGCAACAAGACGATCGCCCTGTCCTCGCTCGCGAGCCTCTTCGTCGGCGTCGCGATGTTCGCCGGCACGGTCTTCTTCTCGCAGTACTTCCAGCTGGCACGCGGCGAGTCGCCGACGATGTCCGGCGTGCTGACCATCCCGATGATCGCCGGCCTGTTCGTCTCCTCGACCGTCTCGGGTCAGATCATCACCAAGACCGGCCGCTGGAAGGCCTGGCTGCTCAGCGGCGGCGTCCTCGTCACCGCGGGCATGGGCCTGCTCGGCACCATGCGGTACGACACCCCGTACTGGCACCTGGCGATCTACATGGCGCTCATGGGTCTCGGCATCGGCATGATGATGCAGAACCTCGTGCTGGCCGCCCAGAACCAGGTCGAGCCGAAGGACCTCGGCGCCGCCAGCTCCGTCGTGACCTTCTTCCGCTCCCTCGGCGGCGCGGTGGGCGTCTCCGCGCTCGGCGCGGTCCTCGCCAGCCGGGTCCCCGAGTACGTCAAGGACGGCATCACCGCGCTCGGCCCCAAGGCCGCGGCGGCGATGGGCCACGGCGGTACGGGCGGGGGCGGCATCCCCGACCTCGACGCGCTGCCGGCGCCGATCCGCACGGTCGTCGAGAGCGCCTACGGGCACG
The DNA here is from genome assembly GCF_040641275.1 of Streptomyces sp. NPDC021096. Taxonomy (NCBI): domain Bacteria; kingdom Bacillati; phylum Actinomycetota; class Actinomycetes; order Kitasatosporales; family Streptomycetaceae; genus Streptomyces; species Streptomyces sp. NPDC021096. The sequence continues at coordinate 8,795 of NZ_JBFADG010000039.1, forward strand.
GGGTCGGCGATGTGTTCCTCTACGCCGCGCCGTGCGCGCTGATCGCCTTCATCGTGACCCTCTTCATCAAGGAGGTCGCCCTCAAGGGCGGCAGCGGCCCGGCGGCCGCCACCTCCGCGGACCCGGCGGCCACGGACGCCGCCGAGCCGGCCCGGCAGGCCGGCTGACGAACCCCGGCCGGCAGCGCGCTACGAGCGGAGTCGCGCTGCCCGGCCGGACGGCCCGGAACCTGAACGGCATGGACGGTTCCGGACCCTGGGCCCCGGTGGGGGTGCGCACGAACGGCAGGGGACGGCCGGCGCACCGCCACCGGGGCCTTATGCGTGCGGGGGCGCGCCCGCGACTTCCCCGGCCCGCCAACGGTCGCGCATGACCTCCATCCCGGCGATCATCATCTCCAGCGCGTACGCGAAGTCCTGCTGCCGCTGCTCGGCGACGGACTTCGTCATGCGCGCCTCCATGATCTCGGCCGCCTCCCGGTGCGTCTCGGCGAAGTCCGGCTGGCTCGCGACCACGCCCATCACCTGCGTGAAGTACTCGTCCTCGGTGATCCCGGCCGCACGGCAGCGCTCCTTGAAGAGCACCTCGATCGTGGAGAAGCCGTAGACGAACTGGAAGACGACGTTGAGCACCCCGGTCGTCCCGTCCTGGGAGACGCCGATGCGCTGCACCACCTTCAGCGCGGCGTCGGCGAAGGCCATCGACTGCGGGCCGATGTTCAGGTACTTGCCCACCAGCTGGGCCACCCAGGGGTGGGCGACGAGCATCTTGCGGTACTCCGTCGCCAGCTCCCGCACCTGGTCCCGCCAGTCCGCGCTCTCGTCGGACGGGTCGGGCGTCCGCATATCACCGGACGCCCGGTCCAGGGCCAGCTCGAGGAGCTCGTCCTTGTTGTCGACGTACCAGTAGACCGACATGGCCGTCACGCCGAGCTCGGCGGCGAGGCGGCGCATGGAGAACTTCGCCAGGCCGTCGGCGTCGAGCAGCCGGACCGTGGTGGAGACGATGCGGTCCCGGTCCAGTCCCTCGCCCCCCGGCTCGGCCTTGCGCCTGGGGGCCTTCCCCTCCCCCTTCTTGGCCAGCCACACGCTCGTGTGCGGGGTGCCTGCCATCGTGCGTTCTCTCTTTCCGCCGCTGTGTACGTATGCGAAATGCTAGAGGGGGGCGGGGCCACTGGCCCCGCCCCCCGGACGGCCTCAGCTCTCGGCCCGCTCGGCCCGCTCCGCCCGCCACAGCAGGACCGCGGCCAGCACGCCTCCCGCCATGACGGCCACCGCGCCGACCAGCTGGCTGGCCTGGACGCCGGAGGCGAAGGCGTCCGAGATCTCCGTGCGCTCCGCGTCCGTGTGGGCCCGGGACAGCGCCGCCGGCAGGGACCCCGCCCCCGCCGCCACGCCCGGCAGCAGCGCCGCGAACCGCGAGTTCAGGACCGCGCCCAGCACCGCGACGCCGAGTCCGTTGCCGCACTCCTGCAGCGTGCCGTTGACGCCCGCGCCCACGCCCGCCTTCTCCGGCGGGATCGCCGACATGATCGCGTTGGCCATGGCCGGCATCGACAGGGCGATGCCGACGCCCATGAGGACGAGGCCCAGGAGCATGCCGCTGTAGCCGTCCGCGCCGAGCACCGCGATCGACGCCAGGCCCGCCGCCAGCAGACCCATGCCGCCCACGATGGCACCGGGGGTGCCGATCTTCGGCAGCAGCCGGGCGCCGACGCCCGTGAAGTTGAGGACGACGATGACCAGCGCCAGGGGCGTCATGCGCAGTCCGGTCTCCAGCGGGTCGTAGTGCAGGACCAGCTGCAGGTGCTGCCCGAGGAGGAAGAACGAGCCGCCCATGCCGAAGGCGACGAGGATGCCGCCCGAGACCGCGCCGACGAAGCGGCTGTTGCGGAAGAAGTGCATGTCCAGCATCGGGTACGGGCAGCGGCGCTCCCACAGGGCGAAGAAGGCCAGGGTGACCAGGCCGACCGCGCCGGAGGTCAGCACCCGCTGGGAGGTCCATCCGTGGCCGGGGCCGGAGATGATCGCGAAGACGAGGCCGGTCATGCCGATCATGGAGAGCAGCGCGCCGAGCAGGTCGGGCCGGTCGCCCGACGGGTTCTTCGACTCCGGCACCCACTTGAGCACGGCCAGCAGGCCGAGCAGCGCGACCGGCAGGTTGATGAGGAAGATCGAGCCCCACCAGTAGTGGTTGAGCAGCGCGCCCCCGATGAGCGGCCCGGCGGCGAAGCCGAGCGAACTGACCGCGCCCCAGAGCCCGATGGCCTTGGGCCGCTCGTCCGCGTCGAAGACCTGCACGATGACGGCCAGGGTGGTGGTCATCAGCAGCGCGCCGCCGATGCCCATGCCCGCCCGGGCGGCGATCAGCTGGCCGGCGGTCTGCGAGAGCGCCGCCGCGAGCGAGCCCATGCCGAACAGGGCGAGGCCGGCCGCGAGCAGCTTCTTGCGCCCGTAGCGGTCGGCGGCGCTGCCCGCGGTGAGCAGCAGGCCCGCCTGCACCAGCGAATAGGCGTTGATCATCCACTGGATGTCGGAGGTCGCGGCGCCCAGGTCCTCGGTGAGGGAGGGGATGGCGACCGTGAGGACGGTGTTGTCCAGCAGCACGGTGAGCTGGGCGAGGCAGATGACGGCGAGGACCAGCCAGCGCGTGGGATGGCGGTGCGGCTCGGCGGCGGTGTCGGGCGGTGAGTCCGTGGTCGTCGACGTCATGAGAGGGCCCCCTTGTACGGTGTACGGCTGATTGCGTTCTACACCGTACAGGTACAGCTATACGCCGTACAAGCGCCTTTAGTTTCCGGCCGCCGCGGGCTTGAGGAGGTAGCCGGCCCCGCGCCGGGTGTGGATCATCGGCGGCCGTCCGGCGTCGACCTTCCGGCGCAGGTAGGAGATGTAGAGCTCGACGACGTTGACCTGTCCGCCGAAGTCGTACGACCACACCCGGTCGAGGATCTGCGGCTTGCTGAGCACGCGGCGCGGATTGCGCATCAGGAAGCGCAGCAGCTCGAACTCGGTGGCGGTGAGGCGGATCTCCTCCCCGCCCCGGAAGACCTCGCGGCTGTCCTCGTCCAGGACCAGGTCCCCCACGGTCAGCACGGAGCCGGCGCGCGGCGCGGGCGTCCGGGACCTGCGCAGCAGCCCGCGCAGCCGGGCGACGACCTCCTCCAGGCCGAACGGCTTGGCGACGCAGTCGTCGCCGCCCGCGGTGAGCCCGGCGATGCGGTCCCCGTCGGCACCCCTGGCGGCGAGGAAGAGCACCGGCGTGTCGGGCCGGTCGTGCCGCAGCCGGCCCAGTACCGCCAGCCCGTCCATGCCGGGGAGCCCCACGTCCAGGACGACGGCGTCCGGCCGGAAGTCCCGTGCGCGGCGGACCGCTTCGTCGCCGTCGGCGGCCGACCGCACCTCCCAGCCCTCGGAGCGCAGGGCGAGGGAGAGCAGGCCGGCGAGGGGGGCCTCGTCGCCGACGACCAGTACGCGTACGGCGCCCGTGTCGTCGTGCGGCAGTCGGGTGCGCCCTTCGGGCGAGGCGGTGGTCGTCATGGTGACGATGGTGCGGAGGGAGGGTGAGAGGGGTCTTTCGCGCGCCTGTGAATCGCCTGAGAATCGCCGCCCGGACGCCCCGGCGCGAGGCGCCGGACACCGGAATAACCGGATGAGCCCTCCGGTTGTTTGGATCATGGCACTCCCCACACACCTCGGCACGATCGGCCTGTGGAGCGCGGGCCTGCGCACGGACGACCCCACGCGGCTCGGCGAAATCGCCGACGCGGCGGCGGAGTTGGAGGAGCTCGGCTACTCGGCCCTGTGGATCGGCGGCAACCCCGGCATGGCCCAGGCCGCCCACGTCCTGGCGGCCACCGACCGGGTCGCCGTGGGCACCAGCATCCTCAGCATCTGGCAGCACGAGGCGGCCGACGTCGCGGCCCAGTACGCCGCCCTCGCCCCCGGCCTGCGCGAGCGCTTCGTCCTCGGCCTGGGCGTGAGCCACACCGCGCTGGCCGAGCAGTACGCCCGCCCGTACTCCGCGATGCGGGCGTATCTGACGGCACTGGACGACGCCCCCGTCCCGCTGCCCGCCGGGCAGCGCGTGCTGGCCGCGCTCGGGCCGAAGATGGTCCGGCTCGCCGCCGAGCGCGCGGCCGGGGCGATCCCCTACCTCGTCACCGCCGAGCACACCGCGAAGGCCCGCGAACTGCTGGGGCCGGACGCCTTCCTCGCCCCCGAGGTGAAGGTCGTCCTCGACACCGACCCGTCCCGCGCCCGCCGCACGGCCCGCGAATTCCTCGCCATCTACCTGCCGCTGCCGAACTACACCAACAACCTGCTCCGGCTGGGCTTCACGGAGGAGGACTTCGAGGACGGCGGCAGCGACCGGCTCGTGGACGCCCTCTTCGCCCTCGGCGACGACGCGGCGGTCCGCGCCCGCGTCGACGAGTTCCTCGCGGCCGGCGCCGACCACCTCGCCGTCCAGGTCGTCCTGCCGGACGGCCGGCAGCAGGCCCGCACCCTCGCCCGCCCCGAGTGGCGCGAGCTGGCCCAGGCCCTGCCGCTGTAGGGCCGCGCCCTACAGCCCGAACAGGCGGGCCGCGTTGTCGTGGCACACCCCGCGCAGCCACGCCTCGTCCTGGCCGAGGCCGGTGAGGGCCTCGAGCGCGTGCCCGTAGCCGTACGGGATGTTCGGGAAGTCGCTGCCGAAGAGGATCCGGTCGCCGAGCGCCGTCAGCCGCGCCCGCTCGGCGACCGGAAAGGGCGCCGCCCTCTCGGCGAAGTCCGTGAACGCCATCGTCGTGTCGAGGTGCACCCCCTCGTACCGCCCGGCCAGGTCCAGGAAGTCCGCGTACTCCGGCATCCCCATGTGGGCGATCACCAGCCGCAGGGCCGGGTGCCGGGCCAGCAGCCGTGCCACCGGCGCGGGCCCGGTGTGCTTGCCGGGCACCGGCCCCGAGCCGCAGTGGACGACGACCGGCGTCCGGGTGTCGGCGAGCGTGCCCCAGACCTCGTCCAGCAGCGGATCGCCCGGGTCGTACGCCCCCACCTGCACATGCGCCTTGAAGATCCGCGCCCCGGCGTCCAGCGCGTCGCGCACGCAGCGCCCGGCGCCCGGCTCGGGAAAGAACGTCGCCGTGTGCAGACAGTCGGGCGTGCGGGCCGCGAAGTCCGCCGCCCAGCCGTTGAGCCACGCGGCCATGCCGGGCTTGTGCGGATAGATCATCGAGGTGAAGGCGCGCACCCCGAAGCCCCGCAGGACGGCGAGGCGCTCGCCCTCCGCGTGCCGGTAGGCGATCGGCCAGTGGCGGCCGACCAGCGGACCGGGGGCGTCGAAGTAGGCCCAGACCTTGGCCAGAACCCGCTCGGGCATGAAGTGGGTGTGGACGTCGATCAGACCGGGGAGCCCCAGGCCCCGCCAGAAGCCGACGACGGCATCGTCCTTCACCCGCGCCTCCCCGCCCCGGAAACGCCGCAGGCCCGGTACCAGTGGTACCGGGCCTGCGGTCTTAGTAGCGGGGACAGGATTTGAACCTGCGACCTCTGGGTTATGAGCCCAGCGAGCTACCGAGCTGCTCCACCCCGCGACGGTCGAGAGTCGAAACTCTCGGCTGTGCGCTCGGCAGGATTCGAACCTGCAACCTCTTGATCCGTAGTCAAGTGCTCTATCCGTTAAGCTACGAGCGCTCGGCTTTCCGGCGGACTTTCTTGCCGGTCGGCGTTGCGTGGACAACATTACATGAACCTCGCCGCCAGACGAAATCCATTAGCCGCACCCCACCTGACCTGCGAAAACAGCCCCGGATGCCCCCCCGGACGCCCCCCCGGGCGAAGATCGCCGGACACGGTCCCGGGAAAACAGAAGCCCCGGTCGTCACGAGGACGACCGGGGCTTCCGGCGACTGCGGAGGCGGAGGGATTTGAACCCTCGATGGGATTTAAGTCCCAAACCGCATTAGCAGTGCGGCGCCATAGACCGGACTAGGCGACGCCTCCAGCTACAACCGCGCAGGCGCGGGTGTCGCGTGCAGATGATGACACAGCCTTGCGGCTCGCCACCAATCGCAGCCTACGGTACCGGGAGACAGGTGCCTCGGGCAAAGGCCTTACCGACGCGCAACGCGAAACGCCCCGACGCGTTAGTTCGGACGAGGGGTTTGGCCGGAAGCCCGGCCGCCCGGCCCCCGTACCGCTCGCACCTCAGGAGTATTCGCATGCCGCTCCGCCGTCTCGCCCTGGCCGCCGCGCTGGCCGCCCCGCTGCTGGCCGCCTCCGCCGCCGCCACCGCGGCCCCGATCCCGCTCGACGGCGCGGACCGCGGCGGCGACCACCTCACGGTCACCATCACGGACACCGGCGCCCACGACGGCACGTACGAGCTGTACTGCCACCCGACGGGCGGCACCCACCCACAGGCCCAGGCGGCCTGCGACCAGCTCGACAGTCATATGAAGTGGGGCACGGACCTCTTCGCACCGGTTCCGGAGGGCCAGCTGTGCACCATGCTCTACGGCGGGCCGGAGCGGGCGCACATCTCCGGAACCTGGGCCGGCCGGCCGGTGAACGCCGACTTCAACCGGACCAACGGGTGTGAGACCGCACGGTGGAACAAGTTCTCCACCGTGTTCGGGGAGTCGAAGGGCTCGCCGAAGAAAACGACCGTGGAAACCGGTCAGGGCTGACCAGAAGGTCACCACGAAGGCGGACACGAGGGGCATGTCCGGCCTGCCCGAGACGCCCGCAAGAGGCCCCGTGACGGGGCCCGGCACACGTGTCATCCGCAGTAGCGCACGCAACGGCAGCCCGTAGACTTCCCCTCAATGACAGCCCCGAGGCGGTACAAAACCGCCCGGAGCGGTCGGCAAGGTGCGGTAACCAGGGAGGAAGCGTCGTCGTGAGCAGCAGGCCATCCCGAGGCGCTGCTCGCCTCGCAGCCATACTCGACGCCCTGCCCGATGCCCTGTTGCTCGTCAACTGCAACGGCACGGTCGTCAACGCCAACCACATCGCGCTCGAGACGTTCGAGGTGCCGGGCACCGGTCTCGTCGGGCGCGGTCTGCTCGATCTGCTGCCGGAGTTCGACTCGCGGCGCATCCCCGGTGGGCTGCGGCTGCGGGACGAGCCGGACGGCGGGCGCACCAAGCCCACCCGGATGATCGCCCGGCGCACGGACGGCACCCAGTTCCCCGTCGAGGTGACCAGCGCCAACCTCGACGGCCGCACCCCGTACGCCGAGCCGCACGCCTCCTACGACGACGAGCTGCTCATGCTCGTCGTCCGCGACCTGACCGGCACGCTCGACACCGAGGCCGAACTCGCCCGCTCCCAGCGCCAGACCGAGATGATCCTGCGCGCGGCGGCGGAGGGCGTGGTCGGCGTCGACACCGCCGGCAAGGTCGTCCTCGTCAACCCCTCAGCCGCGCAGATCCTCGGCTACCGCGCGAGCGACCTCGGCGGTCGCGAGCTGCACCCCCTCATCCACCACTCGCGCGCGGACGGCACGCCCTTCCCGTACGAGGAGTCGCCCATCGCCGACACCCTGCGCTCCGGGCGCAAGCACCGGGTGCGCGGGCAGGTGCTGTGGGCCAAGGACGGGCGCGCGGTGCCGGTCGACCTGACGACCGCGCCCGTGCGCGACGGCGACCAGCTCGTCGGCGCCGTGATGACCTTCACCGACCGGCGCCCCTACGACGCCCTCGCCGCGCGCCACGCACAGCTGATGGCGGTGCTGGACGAGTCCCTGCGCGGCCCCCTGGACCAACTCCGTGCCGAACTCGGCACCCTCGCCGACGACCCGGCCGGGCAGCTGTGGCCCGAGGCCAACCAGATCCTGCACCATCTGGCCGCCGGTTATGCCCGGATGACCACGCTTGTCGACAATGTGCTGGCCTATCAGCGGCTGGACGCCGGGCAGGACAAGCTCGTACGGGAGAAGGTCGCGCTCGACGAGGTCGTCGCGGCGGGCGTCGAGGGCGCGGTCGAGCTGATCGGCCCCGGCCGGGCGCAGTTCGCCGTGCACGCCCCGGCGATCGAGGCCGAGGTGGACGCGGAGCGGTTCGCCCAGGCGCTGGCGCACCTGATCGCGGACGTCGCGGGCGTCGACTCCACCGGTTCCCCGTCCGCCGCCACGTCCGCCTCCGGTCCGGCCACCGCCGTCGGCGACTCGACGATCGTCGTGGCGGCGGCCCAGCGCGGGGAGGTCGTCCGCGTCGAGGTGCGCGGCCCCTACCCGGGCGGCGACCCGGTGCACGGCCCCCTGGTGCGCGGCATCGTCCGCCGCCACGGCGGCGTGCTGCAGACGCACGACCTGCCGGGTGCGTCGGGCGGCAAGGCGTACGTCCTGGAGGTGCCGGTCTCGGCCGACGCCGGCCCGGTGCCGGCCTCCGCGCAGCAGCGCGGGCCCGACACGGAGAATCTGACGACCGTCATGCCGATGCCGACGCAGCGCGGCCGGGGCATGAACCCCGACCCGGCCGGCGACGAGGCTCCCACCCCGGAGACCCCTGCCGGCGGCGGCCGGCGGGCGCGCCGTGGAGCGACGGAGACGGCGACGGCCGAGGCCCCCGAGAAGCCGGAGGCGGCCGCGGCCGCCGACACCCCCGCGGCGCCGCAGCCGACGGGGCGGCGCCGGGGTCCGGCCCGCGCGGAGGACTCCGCCGACGCCCCGGGCGACCGCCCGGGCCCGGGCGGCCTGGTCCCCTCGCAGGCCACGGGCACGCCGACCGGGCGCCGGGCGCGCCGCGGAGCGACGGAGACGGCGGCGGCCGAGGCCCCGCGCACCGCGTTCGCCCTGCCGCCGGGGGAGGCGGACCGCCCCGCCGAGCCGACGGGCCGCCGTGCGCGGCGCGGCGTCGCGGAAGCGGTGCCGGAGCACCAGATCCCGGGCCAGGCCACCGACGAACCGTCCGCTCCCCGGACGGCGTTCGCCCTGCCCCCGGCCGAAGCCGACCGCAAGCCGGCCCCGGCCCCCGACGCGACCTCCGTCCCACCCCAGACCCCCCGCCCCCGCCCCAACCCGTCGGCCCCCGAACAGCCGACCGGCACCCACGACGCCACCACCCCACCGCCCGAGCCCGCCGCGGGCCCGTACGGCCAGGGGACGCCGGCGCCGTTCGGCCCGGAGGGCATGCCCGGCGCCCGGGTCCAGGGGCCCGACGCACCCGCGCCCTTCAGCCTGGAGGGCGTGCCCGGCGGCAGCGCCGGCCGGGGCGGACCCGGGCAGCAGGGCACGAACGCACCCGCACCCTTCAGCCTGGAGACCATGCAGGGCGGCCGCGCGGGCCAGGGCGCACCCGGACAGCAGGGCACGAACGCACCTGCGCCCTTCAACCCGGAAGGCATGCCGGGCGGCGGCGCGGGGCGGGGCGCACCGGGTCAGCAGGGCACGAGCGCACCCGGTTCTTTTGGGCCGGAGGGCATGCCGGGCGGCGGCGCCGGCCAGGGCAACCACGCGGCGGCACAGGGACCGAACGGCCCGGGGGCCGTGCCGGGCGGCTCCGCCGGCCGGGGCGCACCGGGGCAGCAGGGACCTGACGCACCCGCACCCTTCAGCCCGGAAGGCGTGCCGGGCGGGAGCGCGGGCCAGGGCCCCGCGGCCATGCCGGGCGGCTCCGCCGGCCGGGGCGGACCCGGACAGCAGGGCACGAACGCACCCGGTCCCTTCAGCCCGGAGGGCGTGCCGGGCGGCAGCGCCGGCCGGGGCGGACCCGGACAGCAAGGCGCGAACGCACCCGCACCCTTCAGCCTGGAGACCATGCAGGGCGGCCGCGCGGGCCAGGGCGCACCCGGACAGCAGGGCACGAACGCACCCGGTCCCTTCGGCCCGGAAGACGTGCCCGGCGGCAGCGCCGGCCGGGGCGCACCCGGACAGCAGGGGCCCAACGCACCCGCACCCTTCACCCCGGAAGGCATGCCGGGCGGCAGCGCCGGCCAGGGCAACCACGCGGCGGCACAGGGACCGAACACCCCCGCGGCCATGCCGGGCGGCCGCGCGGGCCGGAGCGGCCCTGCGGGGCAGGGCCCGTACGGGCCGGAAGCGGCGGGCGGCCCCGTCGACCTCAACGGCACCGCGGCCCAGGGCCCGTACGGCCCGGAGAGCGTGCCCGCGCAGCAGGGCACGAACGCGCCCGGCCCCGTCCACCCCAACGGCACCACCGCACAAGCCCCGAACGCCTCCGGCCAGGGCGGGACCCCCGGTTCCGACGGCCCCACCGACCAGGGCGCACCCGGACAGCAGGGTCCGAACACCTCCGGTTCCCCCGACGTCGCTGACGCGGACCGTTCCGCGAAGCCCGCCGAGGGTGAGCCCGTGGCGCAGCCGCAGGTGGTCGCCGGTGGTGGCGAGGGCGAGGCGGCGCAGGTCGCGCCGGCGCCCACCGGTCGGCGTCGGGCGCGGCGCGCGCTCGCCGAGGAGCCGGGGGCGGCCGGCCGGCAGGGTGCGGCCGAGGCGGCGCCCGCCGCGCGGGCGATCAGTGTGCGGCCCTTGGGGCAGGGGCCCGGCGCGGGCGAGACCCCGCCGAACGGAACCCCCTCCCCCGGGTCCGGCCGCCGCCGGAAGCTGGCGAACCCCTCCGACGGCGAACGCGAGGCCCAGGCGCAGGCACAGGCGGCACAGGCCCAGGCGGCACAGGCGCGCCCCGCCGGCGCGCCCGCCCCGGCCACACCCCCGGCTACGCCGGAAACGGCACCGGCCCCCACCGCCACCCCCGGCAGCGCCGCGCGCCCCGAAGGCCGGGCCTTCGCCATAGGGGCACCGGACGAGGGTGCCGAGGGGCCCGAGCCGCTCGACGGCCCGAACGGTGCGGTCGAGGTCGTGGAGGCCGTGCGTCCGCCGATGGACGACGAGTTGCCGCCCGAGCCGCTGGACAACCCGCGCCGGCTGCTGGTCTGGCCGGCACCGGACGCGTCCACGGAACAGGCGCTGACCGAGCGCGGCTACCGCCCGGTGATCGTGCACTCGCGCGAAGAGGTGAACGCGCAGATCGCCGCGTACCCGGCCGCCCTGTTCGTCGACCCGCTGACCGGCCCGATCACCCGTACCGCGCTGCAGTCGTTGCGCGAGGCGGCGGTCGCGGCCGAGGTCCCGGTGCTGGTGACGGCGGGCCTGGGGCACGCGACCCGGGAGGCGGCGTACGGCGCCGACCCGGCCGTACTGCTCAAGGCCCTCGCGCCGCGCGACAGCGAGATGCACCCGCCCCGCGTGCTGCTGATCGAGGAGCACGAGCCGATCGCGAACGCGCTGACGGCCACGCTGGAGCGGCGCGGCATGCACGTCGTGTGCGGGGCGACGGACGCGGAGGCGGTGACGCTCGCCGCGCAGACGCGCCCCAACCTGGTCGTCATGGACCTGATGCAGGTGCGCCGCCGCCGCGCCGGCATCGTCGACTGGCTGCGCGGCAACGGCGCGCTGAACCGCACGCCGCTGGTCGTCTACACCTCCGCCGACCTCGACGCGACCCAGCTGCCGCGGCTGGCCTCCGGCGAGACGGTCCTCTTCCTCGCGGAGCGCTCGACGAGCGCGGAGGTGCAGGGCCGCATCGTGGACCTGCTGGCGAAGATCGGCACCAATTAGGCGGAGGCGTCCGGGGCGGGACCCGTGTCCCGCCCCGTCAGGCGGAGGGCCGCCGTGCGCACGGACGCGCGCAGCCGGGCGTCGTCCTCGTCGGTGTCGCCGATGAGGATCCGCCGCATGTGCGGCTGCACGGTCGACCACGACGCCAGGGCGGTCAGCATGAAGAGCAGGTCGGGCGCGGGGATGCGGGAGTCGATGACGCCCTTGTCCTGGGCCTCGGCGAAGGCCTCGACCTTGCGGGCGTAGTGGCGCCGGCGCTCCTCCTCGTGGGGGATGCCGCCGGTGCCGTACTCCAGGCCCTCCCAGAAGACCAGCCTGATCAGTTCGGGGTTGGCCGCGTGGTAGTCCATGAGGCGGTCGATCCAGCCGTCGACGTCCTCGGCGTCGACGGGGTAGGCGACGGCCAGCTCCATGAGGCGCTTCTCGAGCACCTGGGAGAAGAGCTCGGCCTTGTTGCCGAAGTAGGCATAGATCAGCTGCTTGTTCGCCCGGGCCTCGCGGGCGATGCGGTCGACACGGGCGCCGGCGATGCCGTAGCGGGCGAACTCGGCGGTGGCCGCCTCGAAGATGCGGGCCTTGGTGGCCTCGGGATCCCTGACTGATGCCATGCCACCCAGCGTAACCAACTATTTGGTTGACAGCAGGTGCAGGGCGCTTGCAAGATTCAACCAACCAGTTGGTTGCAAGACGCAGGGGGAGCCGCACACCCATGACCGACACCGCCGGCCACGACTCCATACGCACCACCACCCCGCCCGGGGCACCCTCCCGCCCGGCACCCGCCCCGCGCGGCCTGGGCGACGGCGCCCTGCTCTCCGTGATCGCCCTCTGCACGGCGGTCACCGCGGCGAACATCTACCTCGCCGCCCCGCTCCTGGGCCTCATCGCCCGTGACTTCGGCGTCTCGGCCTCCGCGGCCGGCTGGATCGCCTCCGTGGCCCAGCTCGGCTATGCGGCCGGCCTGTTGATCTTCGCTCCGCTCGGGGACACCGCCGACCGCCGCCGCCTCGTCGGCATCCTGTCCGCGGTCGCCGGCGCGGCCCTGGTCGCCGCAGCGCTCGCCCCCGGGCTGCCCGCCCTGGCCGCGGCCGTGCTGGTGGCCTGCGCCGCCACGGTCGTACCGCAGCTGCTCGTACCGTTCGTCGCCGAGCGCGCGCCCGCCGACCGGCGGGGCCGGCACGTGGCCGCGGTGGTGGCCGGGCTGTTCACGGGCATCGTCGCGGCACGCGTGGTCGGCGGGCTCGCGGGCCAGGCGTTCGGCTGGCGCGCGGTCTTCTTCGGCGGCGCGGCCCTGACGGTCGCGGTCGGCCTGCTCACCGCCGTCCTGCTGCCCGCCGAGACCCGGCCGCGCGGCGGCGCCAACCCGCTCAAGGCCATCGCCGGGCTGCCGGGCCTCCTCGCCTCCTCCCCCGCACTCCGCACCGCTTGCTTTCGCCAGGGCGGTCTCTTCGGCGCCTGGAGCGCCCTGTGGACGACGCTCACCCTGCTCCTGACGACGACGTCCGGGTCCTACCACCTCTCCGCCGGCACGGCGGGCCTCTTCGGCCTCTTCGGCCTCGTCTCCACCGTCGTCGCCCCGGTCTCCGGCAGCCTCATCGACCGCCTCGGCCCCGGCCGCGTGATCACCACCGCCTACGCGCTGACGGCCGTTTCGGTCCCCCTCTTCTGGCTGGGCGGGCACGCGCTGTGGGCCCTGTGCGCCGGCGCCGTCCTCATCCACGCGGGCCTGATGGCCGGTCAGGTCGCCAACCAGACCGGCGCCCTGGCGGCCACCGCCAAGCCCGCCGCCGCCAACACCGCCTACGTCGTCTGCGGCTTCCTCAACGGCGCCGCCGCCTCCGCCCTGGCGGGCCCGGCCTTCGGCCACTGGGGCTGGAACGGCGTCTGCGTCATCGCCGCGGCCTGGGTGCTGCTCGGCTGGGCCGGCGGAGCCCTCTCCGCCCGCACGCACCGCGCCTAGCCACTCGGCAGGGCGCGCATGACCGTGCCGGGCTCGCTCCTGGCGACGGCCGGCGTACGCAGCCACGCCTCGCAGGCCAGGGTCGGTTCGAGGGCGAGCAGCGGGGCGGCCGTGGGGTGCGGGGCGCTCAGCTCGGCGCGTACGGCGGCGTCGTCGACGAGGCCGAGCCGGGACAGTTCGGAGCCGTCGAAGAGGGCGAGCAGGGCGGGGCGGTGGCGGCGGAAGCCGTCCATGACGTCCTCGCCGTAGGGGCGGACCTTGGTGGCGCGGCCGAGGAGGTCGTCGGGGACGATGCCGCGCATCGCCTCGGCGAGCAGGGGTTTGTAGCGCTGGGGCGTACCGCGCTCGTCGGGGCGTACCGCGAGGGCGGCCTCGATCACCCGGTCGTCCAGATAGGGGGCGGCCAGCCGCACACCGTGCGCGGCCATGAGTCGGGTCGCGTAGGCGACGGCGGCCCCGGCCTGGCGGATGGCCTCCAGCGTCCGGTGGGTGCCGCGGTCGGGGGCCAGCGGTTCGTACGAGGCGTCGGTGAGCAGTTCACAGGTGGTGTAGGCGGCGTCGGCGGTCACCCAGGCGGGCATCCGGAGCTCGGGCGTCCAGCCCAGCTGGGGGCGGAAGGGCCGCGGCGGCGCGGCCGTCAGGCGCCCCGCGCTGTGGGTGAGCCAGGCCGGGAAGTCCTTGGAGTCGGTGACGGCCCGCCAGGTGGCCGCGAGCGGCCAGTGCTTGAGGGCGCGGCGGTCGCGGATGTGCCGCACGGCCGTCAGCGGCCGCGACCGGGCGAGGGTGTGCAGATAGGAGGAGGACGGGGAGAACAGCTCGTCCCCGCCGTAGCCGCACAAGTGCAGCCGCGAGCCCTGGGCGGCCACCCGCCGGGCGCTGTCGACGAAGCGGGCGGCGTCCCTGATCCAGTGGGCGGGTTCGGCGGGCAGGACGCCCGTGCCCCGGTCCAGTTCGGCGTAGAGGGTCGGCACCTGACCGTAGGCGGGCAGCAGGTGTTCGGCGTGCGGCAGCCCGTCGGCGATGCGGCGGGCCCACAGCGCGTCGTCGCCGCCGGCTGCCGGCCGGGGTCGGCGCACGGTGACCAGCCGGCGGTCCGGGGTGGCGGCCAGCTGGGCCAGGGTGCCGGAGTCCATGCCTCCGGAGAAATCGGTGCTGACCACGCCGTCCGTCGCACGGATCCGGGACCGCACGGCATCGGTGAGGGCTTCCCTGACCGCCGACGCGCCCTGCTGGAGGGGCTGTACCGGCTCGGGCGGCTGCCACCAGCGGGCCGTGCGCGCCGTGCCGTCGGGCTCGATCACCAGATGGCTGCCGGGCGGGACGGCGTCCACGCCGCGCCACAGCGCCCGCTCCCGCAGCGGGTGCGGGACGCACGGTCTGAGCAGCCGCAGGGCGAGCAGCCGCTCGTCGACGTGCGCGCCGGTCATGGCGGCGAGGGTGTCGGGGCGGTCGGCGGCGACCGTCACGCCCGCCAGCCGCGCGCGGTAGACGCAGCACACGCCCGCGATGCCGCCCTGCACCCGGACCCGCCCTCCCACCGAGGCGATCAGATGCGCGCTGCCGCGCAGCCTGCGGGCGAGGTCGTCGAGACCGGCGACATCGGTCAACCGCGCCGCCTCGGCATGCAGTTCGGCGGGGGTGACGGGGCAGAACCCGGCCACCACGAGGCGCGTCCGCCCCGCCGCGCCCACGGTCATCGCGTCGGCGGGCCAGTGGCCCACGAGCCAGGGGCGGCCCGAGGCATGGGGGATCCCCTCCGGGCCGGGCGCGGCGGCGCGGGCGAGGGCGGCGCTGCCCGCGTCGCTGTCGGGCAGGACGACGAACGCCATGTCGGCGGACATGGGCGGCGCTCCTCAGCCGGCCGGACAGAGGGCCGGCGCGGCGTGGTCGTCGGCGCCCCGGCCCCGTTCCGCTGTCGTGTCCGCGCGCAGCTCCATGGGGGGTCCTTCCGCTCCGGGCGGCACGACGAGGGCACCGCACTTCGATAACGGTAAGTAGTCACGCGAACGCAGTGCAACGGTCGCCGCAGGCGCCCGGAGTCTTGTCTCGCACCATGCCTACCCGCGTGCGCCCCCCGGCGCACGCGCCCCGCGACCGTTCCCGCGTGCCCCGCAGCATGCACGTACCCCGAATTGTGCCGCCAATTGTGGCGGACTCGTTTCCTCCGGGTAGTGACTTACCGACGGATACGTCAGCAGAATCACCGGGAACTACCCTCGCGTAACGACGCGCAGAATGGGGAGGCCCCCGGTGCAGAGCACGATGCAGGACGTACCGCTGACCGTCTCGCGGATCCTGGCCCACGGGTCGAGGGTCCACGGCAGCGCTCAGGTGACGACCTGGACAGGCGAGGGCGCGCCCCACCGGCGCAGCTTCGCGGCGATCGGGGGCCGGGCCACGCAACTCGCCCACGCCCTGCGGGCCCTGGGGGTCGCCGAGGGCGAGCCCGTGGCCACACTCATGTGGAACAACGCCGACCATGTGGAGGCCTACCTCGCGGTCCCCTCCATGGGCGCGGTGCTGCACACCCTCAACCTCCGACTGCCCCCCGAGCAGCTCGCCTGGATCGTCAAGCACGCCGCCGACCGCGTCGTCATCGTCAACGGCTCCCTGCTGCCGCTGCTCGCGCCGCTGCTGCCGCACCTGGACTGCGTCGAGCACGTCGTGGTCTCCGGCCCCGGCGACCGGTCCGCGCTGGCCGGCGCCCACCCGCAGGTGCACGAGTACGACGACCTCATCGCGGGCCACCCCGCCGACCACTACCCCTGGCCCGAGCTCGACGAGCGGCAGGCCGCCGCCCTGTGCTACACCTCCGGCACCACCGGCGACCCCAAGGGCGTGGTCTACAGCCACCGTTCGATATACCTGCACGCGATGGAGGTCAACGCCGGGGCGTCCTTCGGGCTGACCCCCGCGGAGATCTGCCTGCCCGTCGTGCCGATGTTCCACGTCAACGCCTGGGGCCTGCCGCACGCCGCGTTCATGGCGGGCACGTCGCTGCTGATGCCGGACCGCTTCCTGCAGCCCGCGCCGCTCGCCGAGATGATCGAGTCCGAGCGCCCGACCGTGACGGCCGGCGTGCCGACGATCTGGCAGGGGCTGCTGGCCGAACTCGACGCCAGGCCCCGCGACATGTCCTCGCTGCGCACCGTGATCAGCGGCGGTTCGGCGTGTCCGCCCTCGCTGATGAAGGCGTTCGAGGAGCGGCACGGGCTCACGCTCGTCCAGGCCTGGGGCATGACCGAGACCTCGCCGCTGGGCTCCGTGGCCTTCCCCCCGGTCGGGCTGAGCGCCGAGGAGGCGTGGCCGTACCGCGTCACGCAGGGCCGCATGCCCGCCGGCGTCGAGGCGCGGCTGGTCGGGCCGGGCGGGGACGTCCTGCCCTGGGACGGCGAGTCGGCCGGTGAGCTGGAGGTCCGCGGCCCCTGGATCGCCGGCGCGTACCACGGCGGCGCCGGCGGGGAGCCCGAGCGGCCGGCGGACAAGTTCAGCCCGGACGGCTGGCTGCGCACGGGCGACGTCGGCACGATCTCCCCGGACGGCTTCCTCACCCTCACCGACCGGGCGAAGGACGTCATCAAGTCGGGCGGCGAGTGGATCTCCTCGGTCGAGCTGGAGAACCACCTGATGGCCCACCCGGAGGTCGCCGAGGCCGCCGTCGTGGCCGTACCGGACGACAAGTGGGGCGAGCGGCCGCTGGCCGTGGTCGTGCTCAGGAACGGATCGGCCGTCGACTACGAGGGCCTGCGCGGCTTCCTCGGCGAGCGCATCGCCCGCTGGCAGCTGCCGGAGCGCTGGGCGCTCGTCCCGTCGGTGCCGAAGACCTCGGTGGGCAAGTTCGACAAGAAGGTGCTGCGCAGGCAGTACGCGGACGGCGACCTGGTCGTCACCACGCTCGGCTGACGGGAGCGGGCCGCGGCCCGGCGCACGCTACGCCGCCGCGGCCAGTTCCGGGTCCTCGCGGAGCTTGCCCAGCGCGCGGGAGACCGCGCTCTTGACCGTGCCGACGGAGACCCCGAGGAGCTCGGCGGTCTGCACCTCGGTCATGTCCTCGTAATACCTGAGGACGACCATGGCCCGCTGCCGCTCCGGCAGCCGGCGCACCGCGCGCCACATCGCGTCGCGCAGCGCCTGCTGCTCGGCGGGGTCGGCGGCGGGGCTCTCCTCGCGCTCGGGCAGCTCCTCGCAGGGGAACTCGTCGACCCTGCGCTTGCGCCACTGCGAGGTGCGCGTGTTCACCAGCGCCCGCCGGACGTAGCCGTCGAGGGCGCGGTGGTCCTCTATGCGGTCCCAGGCCAGGTACGTCTTGGTGAGCGCCGTCTGCAGCAGATCCTCGGCATCGCACGGGTTCGAGGTCAGTGAACGTGCGGTGCGCTGCAGCACCGCGCCCCGGACCCGTACGTACGAAGAGAACGACGGGTACACGGCTGCGGTGGATGCGCGGGTGCACACAGGCGTCGTAGTAGCTGTCATGTCTCCACGCTATGAGCGCGCGCATAGCTGCGGATCGGCCGGAGGTGCCGAAGAACGGTCCCCCTCAGGTCGTACCCGGAAGGACGGGCCCACCTCCTGGAGGGGGAGACCCCCCAGGGGTGGTCTGGGGGGTCGTGCGCCGGTGCGGGTGCCGGTGGGGGTGCCGTGCGACGGCGTCCGTCACTGGATGACGGCCACCGGCGCGTCGACGAGATTGCGGTCGATGGTCAGCTTCCGGCTGCCGTGGGTCTCGGTCACGTTGCCCGCGTACTGGTGGATGCGGCGGTGCGGATGCCAGGCCGCGGCGGAGAGCACCTGCTCGCTCTCCGTGGAGGCGGGCAGCCGCCAGCGGGCGAACCACAGGATCTCCGGCAGGTTGCCCACGCCGGCCCGCCGGGCGAGTTCCATGTGCCGCACGCCCGACTCGGCGCTGCTGTAGAAGCCGGGCAGGTAGCCGTGGCGGCTGACGGTGCGGCTCCAGGACTGGATGAAGGACAGGGTGATGTCGGCGCAGTCGTAGTCGGCGTAGTCGTACGCCTCCATGTCGAGGTAGAGCGGGCTGCCGGCCGCGATGCCCAGCGCGGAGGCGCTGCGGACGGCGTCGCGGCCCTCGTCGGTGCCCTGGCCGTCAGGGTCGTCGCCGATGGGGTAGCCGGCCTTGGAGCTGGCGCGGACGCAGGGCGACTGGGAGCCGACGAAGACGGGCAGGATCCGCCAGCCCAGGTCACGGGCGCCGGTCAGCCACCTCTTGCTGAGGTACTTCTGCTTCGGGCAGGCGCGGGCCCGGCCGCCGTAGTAGACGCCGACGGCTCCATAGCCGGAGGTCGCTCCCCACGCGCTGAGGGTGGTCAGCGGCGGAGCCTGGCAGGTGTCGAAGCCGCGGCCCCGGTAGATGCTGGGACCGGCGGCCGGTGCCGCCGTCACGGGTACGGCGTGGGCGACCACCTGGGCCAGCGCCGCCATCAGGGCGACGAGATATCCGATGATCTTTCTCCGTCGGTGCATACGGCCGAGTCAAGGGGCCCGAAGACCACCCTTCTGCTCCGACACGCCCTGGTTTCATCCGTCTGCGCCGAGAATCAGCCCCGAGGTGGGAACCCCCGTCCCGGCGGTGACGAGCACGTGCCGGGCGCCCGGCACCTGGTTGACCGAGGTGCCGCGCAGCAGCCGGACCGCCTCCGCGATGCCGTTCATGCCGTGCAGATAGGCCTCCCCCAGCTGCCCGCCGTGGGTGTTCAGCGGCAGCGCGTCCGCCGCCACGAAGGCGCCGCCCTCGCCGGGCCCGCAGAAACCGAACTCCTCCAGTTGCAGAAGTACGTAGGGCGTGAAGTGGTCGTAGAGGATCGCCGCGTCGACGTCCGCCGGCCGTAGTCCGCTGCCCGCCCACAGCTGCCGGGCGACGACGCCCGCCTCGGGCAGTCCGGCCGGTTCGTCGCCGTAGAAGCCGGTCATCTGCTCCTGGCCCCGGGCGGCGCCCTGCGCGGCGGCGGTGATCACGGCGGGCGGGTGCGGCAGCGTACGGGCCCTCTCGAGGGAGGTGACGACGAGCGCCTGGCCCCCGTCGGTCTCCTGGCAGCAGTCCAGCAGCCGCAGCGGCTCGGCGATCCAGCGCGAGGCCGCGTGGTCGGCGAGGGTGATGGGCCTGCCGTGGAAGTGGGCGGCCGGGTTGCGGGCCGCGTGCCGCCGGCCGGCGACCGCGACGTGGCCGAACACCTCGGGCGTCAGCCCGTACGTGTGGAGGTAGCGGCGGGCGGTCATGGCCACCCAGGAGGCGGGGGTGAGCAGGCCGAAGGGCAGCACCCAGCCGAGCGCGACCCCCTCGGCGGACGGTTGCCGGTGCTGCACGCCGGCGCCGAAGCGGCGCCCGGAGCGTTCGTTGAAGGCGCGGTAGCAGACGACGACCTCGGCGACCCCGGACGCGACGGCGAGGGCCGCCTGCTGGACGGTGGCGCAGGCCGCGCCGCCGCCGTAGTGGACGCGGGAGAAGAAGGACAGCTCCCCGATGCCGACCGCCCGGGCCAGCGTGATCTCGGGGCTGGTGTCCATGCTGAAGGTGACCATGCCGTCGACGTCTCCGGGGCCCAGCCCGGCGTCCGCGAGGGCCGCCCGCACGGCCTCGGCGGCCAGGGCGAGCTCGCTGCGGCCGGAGTCCTTGGTGAAGGCGGTGGCCCCGATGCCGACGACGGCGGCCCTGCCGCCCAGGGCGTCCGGGCGCCGGGCGCTCACGCGCCTTCCTCGGGGCGACGGGGAAGGGCCACGGTGACGGTGCCCGTGACGTGATGGCCGAGGCTGTTGGTGCCGGTGATGCCGACTTCGGCGATGCGTTCGTCCGCACATACGGAGTTAATTGTTCCGGTCAAAACGAGGGTGTCGCCCGGGTAGTTGGGCACCCCCAGGCGGATGGCGACCTTGCGCAGCACGGCGTCGGGGCCGAAGCGATCGGTGACGTAATCGGTGACGTAGCGGCCGACGAGGCCATTGGTGGTGAGGATGTTCATGAAGATGTCCGGGGCCCCCTTGGCCCGGGCCGCCTCGGCGTCGTGGTGCACGTCCTGGTAGTCGCGGGAGGCGAGGGCGCCGGCGACGATGAGCGTGCGCGTGACGGGGACGGTGAGGGCGGGCAGCGCCTCGCCGGGGCGCGGGAGGTCGCTCATGACCGGGCCCCGCTCGCTTCGTGGGGCTCATGCGGCTCGTGCGCGCGGAAGAACGGCAGCTCCAGGTCCTCGTCCACGCGGACGAACTCCAGCGAGACCGGCATCCCGATGCGGATCCGCTCCGGCTCCACGCCGATGACATTGCTGATCATCCGTACGCCCTCGGCGAGTTCGATCAACCCGACGGCATAGGGCGGCTCGAAGGCCGGGAACGGCGGGTGGTGCATCACGACGTACGAGAAGACCGTGCCGGCGCCGCTCGCCTCGACGGCCGACCAGCGCGCGGACCCGCAGTCCCCGCACCCCGGCAACCAGGGGAAACGCAGCTTTCCGCAGTCCCCGCAGCGCTGGATGAGCAGCCGGTGGGCCGCGACGCCGTCCCAGAAGCCGGCGTTGTCGCGGTTGATCACGGGGCGGGGGCGGCGTGGGGCGGGAGCGGGGGCCGGGGGCGCGGTGGGCCGGGGGCGCGGCGCGTACCTCAGCACCCGGAAGCGGTGGATGCCGGCGAGCTCGCCGTCTGCCCTGATCTCGGTCCGCGTGGTGAGGAAGTGACCGGTGCCGAGCGCCGTCGTCTTGCGGGGCGAGACGGACTCGATCACCTCCTCGAAGGTGATCACGTCCCCGGGCCGCAGCGGCCGTAGATACTCCTGCTCGCAGTCGGTCGCGACGACGGCGGTGCAACCGGCCCCCTCGAGCAGGCCCAGCAGCTCCTCGTACGCGCGGGAACGCTCGCCCGCGCCGCCGGAGAGGCCGCCCAGCGTCCAGGCCTGGAGCATGGTGGCCGGGGCGACGGGGTCCGTGCCCGCGCGGTCCGGGCCGGTGTGGCCCATGGCCTCGCACCAGTGCCTGATCATGGGGATGTTGACGGGGTCCGGGCCACGGCCGGAGACGGCCGGGCGGCCTTCGTACGCCTTGAGCCGCTCGTACGGCAGCTCGGGGCGCTGCTCGGACCGCTCCTCGGGCTGCCGATCGGGCTGCCGATCGCTCTGGGCGCTCTGGTCGCTCACCTATCTGACTGTCCGTCAGGTCAGTCAGGGCTGTCAAGGTGCCGTGCCCGGGAGCGCGAACGACCGCGCGGCGGCACCGGAGTGCCGCCGCGCGGTTCGTACAGACCCTGTCCAACTCTCACCACATCACCTTGTGACACCCCGGGAGGCGGGGGTCGTCAGGGGAGCCTCCGGTGTCACCCCCGGGGGCCCTCCCGGGTCACCAGATGTTGGTGAAGGTGATCCGCACGTTCTCCTGCTGGATCGCGGTGTGCCCATGATGGCCGGATCCGTTGACGCTCGCCGTGTTCGCCTGGTTCGAGGCGCCGGGGCCGTTGGCCTGCTGCTGGGTGGTCGTGCTGTTGCCGTGGTTGCTTCCCCCGACGCCACTCCCCACGACCCCGGCGGCGGCCGCGTTGGAACCGCGGTTGGCCAGCTGGCCCCCGTCGTCGGCCTGGGCGGCGCCGGCGAAGAAGAGGGCGGCCATCGGGAGAGCCACGAGGGCGGCGAAGACGCGGGCGGCAGTGCGGGTGCTTGCCATGTCAATTCCTCCACAGGAACAGGAACTACGGGACTTTGCCGGGCGGTTGGCCGACCGCGCACTGGCTTGTTTCGACGTCGCGCCTCCAGATTTGCCCACCGAATCTCCACCGAACCCCCAGGCTGTCCTCATTCCCTCGCAAGCATGACACCCCGTGATTAAACCCCCACCTCACCAAAAAGCCGCGTATCGGCCCTAACTCGACACCCTCACGTCCCATACGCCCCAAGTGCCGAACCGTTTCGGCAGAAATGTGGCCACCCGCCCCGACCCACACGAGATCTGCGCGATTTTTCGCGACTTTCGCGACACCGGCACGTCCCTCCCGCTCCCTCCGACCGGAAACGGGGACGTCCTGCATGACGGCCCGATCCACCGCCCGGTCCCGCCCGGCCAGCCGCCGCCGGGGCCACTGCGGCGCGATCGGGCCGCCGCTCGGCGGGTCGCCACAGGCGACCCATTTCTCACGTCAGCAACGCGAGTTCACCGAAATCACAGGAAGGTGCCCGATGAACCTCATACTCCAGGCTCTGCCCGTCGCCGCTCCGACCGTCGGCTGGGTCACGCACGCGTTCTTCCTGGCCCGCCGGCTCCGTACCGCACGCACCGACCGCCTCACGGGACTCATGCGTCGCGAGGAGTTCACCGCCCGCGGCCCGCGCGCCCTGCGCCACCCGCACACCGCCGTCCTGCTGCTGGACCTCAACGGCTTCAAGCAGATCAACGACACCCACGGGCACGAGGTGGGCGACCAGGTGATCGCGGCCGTCGGCCGCCGGCTCGCGCAGTGGTGCCGGGAGCGCGGCGGCTTCGCCGCGCGGCTGGGCGGCGACGAGTTCACCGCCCTGGTCCGCCTCGCGCCGGAGGCCGACGCCGACGCCGAGATGACGTACCTCTCGGCCCGGCTGTCGGCGCCCCTCGACACGGGCCGGGTGACCTTGTCCCCCAGGGCCTCCATCGGCCTGTGCCACACCGCCCACCGCCCCGGAGCCGGCCTCTCGGACCTGCTGCGCGGCGCGGACGAGGCCATGTACGCGGCAAAGCGGTGCGGCGACCACTGGCGGCCCGCCGGAGCCGCCGATGCCCACCACACCGCTCGAAGCCGCCGCACCGGCCGGCAGGGCCCGCATCTGACCCTGCTGACGCCGGTGCGGCGGAAGGCGTCGTAGTGGGTGTCACGGCTGTCCCCAAACAGCCGCGGCGTGCCGGGCGGTTGGCCACCGCCCGGCGTACGACGCCGGTGTCCCGTCCGCCCCTTCAGTGCAGCCGGGTCGGGACGAAGCCGCAGGTCACCGTGGTTCGGCAACACTGCGATCGATCTTGAAAGCGAGCTAACCAGTGATCGGGGCATGCCAGAAGCGACCGAGGGGTCCCGGAATGCCCCTGATGCGCGTTCGGGTCAGCCTCGTGAAGTCTGTGACGTGAGCGGGACGTTCCGGCGTACGTAGCGGCGTGGAGCATCCGGGGAATGGCCTACCACCGTCGTCAACCCCGGCCGACCGGACTCCGCGGTCCGATATCCGGTCATGTGTAGCGGGCATTCCGGGCTTTCGATTGACGCCCCGTCCCGCCCGGCCCGAGTCTGCCGGGGGTTCACGGTACGAAAACCATGACCGCTGTTCCCTTCGACACCAGGAGGCGCACACATGTCCCGCACCGGTCGGACCAGAGCCCGGTTAGCCCTCTCCGCCCTCGGCACCGTCGCCGCCCTGACGGCCGGCGTCATGACCCCGGCGGCCGCCACGGCGGCGGAGTCGCGGCCACGGGCGGCCGAGCGCTACGTCGCCCTGGGCGACTCCTTCACCTCCGGCCCCGGCATCCCCCGCCAGCTCGACACCCGGTGCGGCCGCTCCAGCGCCAACTACCCCTCGCTCGTCCGCACCGAGCTGGCCTACTCCGGCTTCACGGACGTCAGCTGCGGCGGCGCGAAGACCGAGGACATGTGGAAGCGGCAGGGCGCGACCGGCAACGCGCCGCAGCTCGACGCCCTCGGCAAGGACACCACCCTGGTCACGGTGGGCATCGGCGGCAACGACATCGACTTCAGCGAGATCATCGGCCGGTGCATCAACCCGGTGGGCGAGGTCCCCAGGGACAACCCCTGCCAGCGCTACTTCACGCGCAACGGCACCGACGAGCTCGACCGACGCATCAACGAGACGGCGCCCAAGGTCGCGGCCGTGCTCAAGGCCGTCCACGACCGGGCCCCGCACGCCCGCGTGGCCGTCGTCGGCTACCCGGCGATTCTCGGCGACGACATCGAGGGCTGCCGCAAGTCCATGCTGATCGCCGACGGCGACGTCCCCTACCTGCGCGGCACGCTCCGCCGCCTCAACGCGATGCTGCGCGTCCAGGCCACGGCGCGGGGCGACCTCTACGTCAACACCAACGCCACCACCTTCGGCCACGACGCCTGCCAGCCCTTCGAGAAGCGCTACGTGGAGGGCCTCTTCACCCGCCCCTGGACACGGCCCGCCCTCCCCTTCCACCCCAACGCCGCCGGCGAACGCGCCATGGCGGACGCGGTCGCCTACACCCTCGTACTCGGCCCGCGCCGCTGACCCACGACCGTCCTGCGGGCCGGCGGGCGGACCGACGGCTCGCGGGCCCGTAGGACGGTTCCGGCGCAACGGGACTGCTACGCCGCCGGTTTGACGGCCCGGACCACGGCGGAGTGCATGCCGTCGGCGACCGCGTGGGTGGGGTTGATCTCCACGTCCCTGAACCCGGCGGCCTCGAGCCCTTCGCGGTACTCGGCGAAGGACAGGGCCCCGGCGATGCAGCCGGCGTAGTCGCCGCGCCGGGCGCGCTCGGCTGGGCTCAGGGCGTCGTCGGCGACGATGTCGGTGATGCCGATCCGGCCGCCGGGTACGAGCACGCGGAAGGCCTCGGCGAAGACGGCGGGCTTGTCGGTGGACAGGTTGACGACGCAGTTGGAGATGACGACGTCGATGGTCCGCGCGGGCAGCGGAACGGCCTCGATGGCGCCCTTGAGGAACTCGACGTTGGCGACGCCCGCTTTCCGGGCGTTGCCCAGGGCGAGGGCGAGCATCTCCTCGGTCATGTCCAGCCCGTACGCCTTGCCGGCGGGGCCGACGCGGCGGGCGGAGAGCAGTACGTCGATGCCGCCGCCCGAGCCGAGGTCGAGGACGCGCTCGCCCTCGCGCAGGTCGGCGACGGCGAGGGGGTTGCCGCAGCCGAGGGAGGCGGCGACGGCCTCGGCGGGCAGCTCGTCCCGCTCGTGGGCGGCGTAGAGGGTGGCGCCGAAGTTCTCGTCGACGTCGACCGCCTGCGGCCCGCCGCAGCACGCGCTGCCTCCTCCTCCGGCCACGTGGAGGGCGGCGGCCGCGTAGTGCTCGCGGACGGTTTCTCGCAGGTCAGTGGGGTTCTCGCTCATGATCGCGCCTCTTTTCGCGAGCACTGCATCGATATCCTTCGATTCAAGATTGCGCCTTGCATCGAAGAACGTCAAGATAGACACATGTCGAAACAGGGACAGGACCTCGAGGCCATCGGCATCGGCATCGGCCAGGACGACACCTGCTGCACCGGTCTGCTCGCCGCCCCGCTGGACGACGACCGGGCGGTCGAGCTGGCGAAGGTCTTCAAGGCGCTGGGCGACCCGGTCCGGCTGCGCCTGCTGTCGATGATCGCCTCGCGCGACGGCGGCGAGGTGTGCGTGTGCGAGCTGACGCCGGCGTTCGAGCTGTCGCAGCCGACGATCTCCCACCACCTCAAGCTGCTGCGGCAGGCCGGCCTCATCGACTGCGAACGCCGTGGCACGTGGGTGTACTACTGGCTGCTGCCCGAGACCACCGACAAACTCGCCGCCCTCCTCACCCGCCCCACCGGTGAGCGGCTGCCCGAGCCCGAGCCAGAGTCCGCTGCCCCGAAAGGCCCCGCCCGTGTCTGATGTCGCTGGCACCGCTGACACCAAGCCGTCCGTGCCGTCCGTGCTCTTCGTCTGCGTCCACAACGCCGGCCGCTCGCAGATGGCCGCCGCGTTCCTCACCCACCTCGCGGGCGACCGCGTCGAGGTCCGCTCGGCGGGCTCGGCCCCGGCCGGGACGGTCAACCCGGCCGTGGTGGAGGCGATGCGCGAGGCCGGAGTCGACATTTCCGCCCAGCGGCCGAAGCTCCTGACCACCGAGGCGGTCCGGGCCTCCGACGTCGTCATCACCATGGGCTGCGGCGACGCCTGCCCCGTCTTCCCCGGCAAGCGCTACCTCGACTGGACGCTGGCCGACCCGGCGGGCCAGGGCGTGGCCGCGGTCCGCCCGATCCGCAACGAGATCAAGGCCCTCGTCGAGGGCCTGATCAGGGAGTTGCTGCCGCAGAGCTAGACGGGCGAGGTCGGTTACTTCGGGTCGTGGTTGAACTTCGAGGTCGACCAGAAGTAGCCGAGCACCGCGAGGCCCAGGCACCAGGCGACGGCGAGCCAGCCGTTGTTGCCGATCTCGGTGCCGAGCAGCAGGCCGCGCAGGGTCTCGATGGCGGGCGTGAACGGCTGGTACTCGGCGACCGGCTGGAACCAGCCCGGCATCGCGTCGACGGGGACGAAGGCGCTGGACAGGAGCGGCAGCAGGATCAGGGGCATCGCGTTGTTGCTGGCGGCCTCGGCGTTCGGGCTGATCAGGCCCATGCCGACCGCGATCCAGGTCATCGCCGTGGCGAAGAGCACGAGCAGGCCGAACGCCGCGAGCCACTCCAGGACGGTGGCATCGGTGGAGCGGAAGCCGATGGCCACGGCGACGGCGCCCACGAGGACCACGCTCGCGATCGACTGCAGCACGCTGCCGACGACGTGCCCGACGAGCACCGAAGGACGGTGGATCGCCATCGTGCGGAAGCGGGCGATGATGCCCTCGGTCATGTCGTTGGAGACGGAGACCGCGGTGCCGACCACGGTGCTGCCGATGGTCATCAGCAGGAGTCCCGGGACGATGTAGGCGATGTACGCGGAGCGGTCCGGACCGCCGCCGCCGATGCCCGCGCTCATGGTGTCACCGAAGACGTAGACGAAGAGCAGCAACATCATGATCGGCGTGAGCAGCAGGTTCAGGGTGAGCGACGGATAGCGCCGGGCGTGCAGGAGGTTGCGGCGCAGCATCGTGGAGGAGTCGCGCACGGCGAGGGAGATCCGGGACGGGCGGGCGGGAGCCAGGGGGGTGCTCATCGGACAGCCTCCTTGGGCTGGTCGGGGATGCCGGCGCCGCCGGTCAGGGCGAAGAAGACGTCGTCGAGGTCGGGGGTGTGCACGGTCAGCTCGTCGGCCTCGATGCCGGCCGAGTCCAGCCGGTCGAGGATGGAGCGCAGCTCGCGCTGGCTGCCGTCGCCGGGGATCCGCAGCGCGAGGGATTCGTCGTCCCGGGATGCCTCGCGCAGTGCGAGGGCGGCGGAGCGGTAGGCGGTCGGGTCGGTGAAGCGGAGCCGGACGTGCCCGCCGGGGACGATCCGCTTCAGCTCCTCGGCCGTGCCCTCGGCCGCGATCTTCCCGTCGTTGAGCACGGCGATGCGGTCGGCGAGCTCGTCGGCCTCCTCCAGGTACTGGGTGGTGAGGAAGACGGTGACGCCGTCGGAGACGAGCTCGCGGATGATCTGCCACATGTTGTGGCGGCTGCGGGGGTCGAGGCCGGTGGTCGGCTCGTCGAGGAAGATGATCCGAGGGGCGCCGACCAGGGTCATGGCGATGTCGAGGCGGCGCTTCATGCCGCCGGAGTAGGTGGAGGCGGGCTTCTTCGCGGCCTCCACCAAGTCGAAGCGCTCCAGCAGCTCGGCGGCGACCCGCCGTCCCTCGCGCCTGGACAGGTGCTGCAGGTCCGCCATGAGGAGCATGTTCTCCTCGCCGGTGATCAGGCCGTCGACGGCGGAGAACTGCCCGGTGACGCCGATCGCGGCGCGGACCGCCTGCGGGTCGGTGGTGAGGTCGTGGCCGCCGACGTGGATCCGGCCGCTGGTGGGGTCGGGGGAGATGAGCGTGGAGAGGATCTTGACGGCGGTGGTCTTGCCGGCGCCGTTCGGGCCGAGCAAGGAGAAGATCGTTCCTTCCGGAACGGCCAGGTCGACGCCGTCGAGGACGGTCTTGTCTCCGTAGGACTTGCGCAGCCCGTTCGCCGCGATGGCCAGGTTGGTCATGAGAGGTGCTCTTCCTTACAGGCTGCGGGCGGTCTTACAGGCTGCGGGCGGTGATGTTGCCGTAGGAGGTGGTGGCGGTGATGTTGAGGCCGGCGGCGTTGCCGTCGGTGTTGTTGAGGGTGTTGTGGATG
>NZ_JBFADG010000040.1:0-33215 GCF_040641275.1 Streptomyces sp. NPDC021096
TTTGGCACGCTGTTGAGTTCTCAAGGAACGGACGCTTCCTTTGTACTCACCCTCTCGGGCTTTCCTCCGGGCGCTTCCCTTCGGTATTTCGTGTTCCGACTCTATCAGATCCTTTTCCGTGCCGTTCCCGGCTCGAAATTTTGTTTCCGATTCCCCGTCGGCGGGGTGTTCACTACTTTAGCGGATTTCCCCGGCGGCTCCTAATCGAGCCGGATCATTGTCGTATTTCGGCACAGCGAAATACGGCCCCGATCAAGGGGAGGTCCTCGTAGTAGTGGTTTGCCGCCCAGAGGTACGCGCACACGGCGCTGCCCGTCTCAAGCGGCTCGCCTACGTTAGGCCCTCCCGGCTCCGGAGTCAAGCACCGTCCCCCGACCGGCCCTTCGGCTGTCCCTTCGGCTGCTCCTTCCCCCTGTTCCGCGGCACATGGGCCCGGTACGGGCTGACCGTCGGGTCTCCGTCCGCCCAGAACCGCCAGGGGTGCGCCGCGCCCTCGCCGCCCACGCCCGTGCGGGGGCCGCTGCGTACCCGGTCGGCGGGGACGGGGTGGCCGGCCAGCACGGAGAGAGGGGAGCCGGGGCCCGTACAGAGGTCGACGCCGTTGAGGTCGCGGTCCACGTCGAGGGCGGTGGCCAGGCGGGCCGGGCCCTGGGCGAGCTCGCGGTCGCGGCGGGCCTTCGGGCGGCGGGCGCGGGCGAGGTCGGCGCCCTTGATCACTTCCCCGCCGCGGAGGAGGACGCCGCTCGCGGTGCCCTCGGGGCCGCAGACGAGGTTCAGGCTGAACCACATGCCGTAGATGAAGTAGACGTAGGCGTGGCCCGGAGGGCCGAACATCGACGCGTTGCGCTCCGTGCGACCGCGGTAGGCGTGCGATCCGGGATCGGATTCGCCGGCGTATGCCTCGACCTCCGTGATGCGGACCTCGATCGGGCCCTCGGGAGTCGTCCGGACCAGGGTCCGGCCCAGGAGCTCGGGGGCGACCTCGAGCACGGGACGGTCGAAGAACGCTCGGTCGAGTGGCATACGGTCAGGCGCGGCGATCATGCCGATCGAGCGTACTGGAAGGGTCCGGGACCGGTCCCGGGCCCGGGGAGGTAGAGATGGTTTTCAAGAAGCTCATGGCGAGCCTGGGTGCGGGCGGCGCCTCGGTCGAGACCGTGCTGTTCGAGGAGAACGTGGTCCCCGGCGGCGTGGCGCAGGGTGAGGTGCGCATCCAGGGCGGCTCGGTCCCGCAGCGGATCGAGGGGCTGTCGGTGGGGCTGCAGGCCCGCGTCGAGGTGGAGCGCGAGGACGGCGAGTACAAGCAGGACGTCGAGTTCACCCGGGTCCAGCTGGGCGGGGCGTTCGAGGTGCAGCCCGGCGCCGTGCACACGGTGCCGTTCGGGCTGGAGATCCCCTGGGAGACGCCGATCACGACCTTCCTGGGCCGGCACCTGACCGGGATGAGCGTGGGGGTGACGACGCACCTGGCGATCGCCCGCGCGGTGGACTCGGGGGACCTCGATCCGGTGAACGTCCACCCGATGCCGGCGCAGCAGGCGATTCTCGACGCGTTCGGGCAGCTCGGCTTCTCCTTCAAGAGCGCCGACCTCGAGCAGGGGCGTATCTCCGGGACGCGGCAGCGGCTGCCCTTCTACCAGGAGATCGAATTCCACGCGCCGTCGCAGTACCGGGGGCTGAACGAGGTCGAGCTGTCGTTCGTCGCGGACGACCGTGAGATGGACGTCGTCCTGGAGATGGACAAGAAGCCGGGCGTGTTCAGCTCGGGCAGCGACACCTACCGGTCGTTCACCGTGGATCTGCACTCCTATGGGCAGACCGACTGGGCCGCCTACCTCAACCAGTGGCTCGCGGAGGTCGGCGGCCGGCGCAGCTGGCTCTGACCGGTTCCCGGGCGGGGGTACGACCTGAAGGGTGCCGGCGCACCCGGGTACGCGCCCCCGCACTCAGGCGAGCAGCACCGTCAGGGGTGACTCGTCGGAGGCCCAGAAGTCGACGGCGTCGGCGAGGACGGCCTCCGCCGTGCGGGCGTCGGCGGGGGCGGACTTGCGGAAGGTGCCCCAGTCCTCGGCCAGCAGCAGGCAGCCGCGGGCCTTGCCGGCCTCGCGCCACCAGGAGAGGTCCGTGAGGCAGTCGGCGAGGGCGTCCCAGTTGTGGCCGAACCAGTCGGGGAAGTCCAGGTCCCTGGCGCAGCGGTCGAGGAAGGCCGCCTTGTCGTGGACGCCGTCGAGCCGTAGCCAGGCGCCCTTCCAGTCGGCTTCGGCGGCGAGGGCCATGACGTGTGACGGGGCGTCGGTGGGGGGCAGGTGGTAGACGCCGGGGGGCGTGGAGCCGTTGAGGATGCCGGGGAGCCCGGGGTCGGGCAGCAGGCCGGTCATGGGTGCACCACCGCTTCGAAGGTCTGGTAGTGGTCGCTGGTGTAGAAGCGCTCGGAGTGTTCCCCGGTGATGATGCGGCGGGCGCCGCGGTTGCGGGAGCCGGGGGTGGGGACGGTGTACTCGCGGTAGTAGCCGCGGGCCTGCCGGGGGAGCCGGTTCTCGTAGTTGCCGAAGACGCTGCCGTCCTTCTCGTACGGGAAGGGGCCGCCCTTGGCGATGAGTTCGAGGGTACGGCGCGCCTCGGGCGGCAGCCGGTCCTCGGTGACGGTCTTCATGCCCTTCGCCCAGGCGGGGGCGGTCGCCGCCGGCGCTGTGGTCGCGGCGGGGGGCCTCTCCGTCTTCTGGCTCCCCGACGAGCATGCGGGGAGCAACAGGAGGGGCAGGGCGGCCAGGAGGACGGTCAGGGCGCGCATGACGCGGCTCGCCGGTCGGTCTCGTCCGATTTGTCGAAGTACATGAAGCACACTCCATATGGTCGCAGTCTGCGCCGTCGTGGCCTCGTTAGGCTGGCGCTCTGACCTGTCCGCGTGTACTGGAGGTGTCCCCAGTGTCCGACGTGTCCGAGCGGAAGCGACGTCCGCTGCCGCACGATTTTCATCCGCCGGTGCCCTCGTTCGCCGTGGTGAGCGACGATGTGGCGCTGGGTGGGAAGCTGAAGGACGATCAGGTGTACTCGGGCGGCAATCTCTCGCCGGAGCTGCGCTGGGACGGCTTCCCTCCGGAGACGAAGAGCTTCGCCGTGACGTGCTTCGACCCGGACGCGCCCACGGGCAGTGGCTTCTGGCACTGGGTCCTCTTCGACATCCCCGCCACCGTCACCGAGCTCCCCACGGGAGCGGGCAGCGGTGACATGAAGGGGCTGCCCGAGGGTGCCGTGCACGTGCGCAACGACTACGGGTCGCGTGACTTCGGCGGTGCCGCGCCGCCGGCCGGGGACGGGCCGCACCGTTATGTGTTCACGGTGTACGCGGTGGACCGGGAGAAGCTGGGTCCGGACGCGGACGTCTCGCCTGCCGTGGTGGGCTTCCATCTGCGGTTCCACTCGCTTGCGCGGGCGCAGCTGATCGGCGAGTACGAGGTT
Source organism: Streptomyces sp. NPDC021096 (assembly GCF_040641275.1). Taxonomy (NCBI): domain Bacteria; kingdom Bacillati; phylum Actinomycetota; class Actinomycetes; order Kitasatosporales; family Streptomycetaceae; genus Streptomyces; species Streptomyces sp. NPDC021096. The sequence goes on from NZ_JBFADG010000040.1 coordinate 3,460, forward strand.
CCGGCCGCGGGCTGAGCTCCGTACGCCCCGTCAGGCGCGCGTGGGCGTCCGGAAATTCCGTTGCGCCCCGACGCCCCCGGATCGCACAGTGGTGGTGCTTGACCGACGGCTTCGCATGCGGCCGTCGGGCAGTGGGCACCGCAGTGGCGGGGGCGGCGGGGCGCGATGGCGCCGGCCGTCTGTCGGAGTCCGGTTCCGTGCCGGGCGACCGCGCCCACTGCCGGACGCTCCGGGCCCGTGTTTTTTACGGGGGAAGGGCCCGGAGCGTTTCCCCCTGTCTCTCTTGTCTCCCCCTCTTCTCTCCTTGTTACTTGAGCAGCATCTGGACGATCGCCACAATGCCGACGGCGACGATGACGCCGCGCAGTGCCGTGGGGGGCAGCCGTCGGCCGACCTTGGCGCCTATCTGGCCGCCGATCGTGGAGCCCACGGCGATGAGCAGGACGGCGGTCCAGTCGACGTCGGCGACGAAGACGAAGAAGAGCGCGGCGACGCCGTTGACGATGACGCCGAGGACGTTCTTGAGGGCGTTGATGCGCTGGAGTTCGTCGTTGAGGAGCAGGCCCATGAGGGAGAGGTAGAGGACGCCCTGGGCCGCCCCGAAGTAGCCGCCGTACGCGCTGGCCACGAGGAGTCCGGCGAGCAGTGCCGGGCCGCCGTCGCCGCGGGCCTCGGTGCCGTTGCGTTCGCGGCGGCGGGCGAGGGCGCGGGCGAGCCGGGGCTGGAGGACGACCAGCACCAGGGCGAGGGCGATGAGGGCGGGCACGATCGCGTCGAAGGCCTTCGACGGGAGGGCGAGCAGGAGGATCGCGCCGGTGAGTCCGCCGATGAGCGCGGCGATGCCGCAGCGGATGATGCGGGTGCGCTGGCCGCTCAGTTCGCGGCGGTAGCCGACGGCGCCGCTGAAGTTGCCGGGGACCAGGCCCAGGGTGTTGGAGACGTTGGCGGTGATCGGGGGCAGTCCGGTGGCGAGGAGCACCGGGAAGGTGAACAGGGTGCCGGAGCCGACGATGGTGTTGATGGTGCCGGCGCCGATGCCGGCGGCGAAGACCGCGAGTGCTTCCCAGATGGACAAGGCCATCTCCTTCAAGGTCAGTGTGTCGCCTCCCCGCCATGAGAGGTCGGGGGGCCGCACTGATCATGCATGAGGTCGATCATGCATGGTAGGGAAGTCGCTCAGTCGATCGTGGGCCGCTCGCGGCGCGGGCTCTCCTTCGCGGGGCGGGGCACGCCGCCTCCGCCGCCGCCCATGGGGCCGAGGTTGCCGACGGCGCCGCTGAGACCCTTGAGGGCGTCGCCGATCTCGCTGGGCACGATCCAGAGCTTGTTGGCGTCGCCTTCGGCGATCTTCGGGAGCATCTGGAGGTACTGGTAGGCGAGCAGCTTCTCGTCGGCGTCGCCGGCGTGGATGGACTCGAAGACCGTGCGGATCGCCTGGGCCTCGCCCTCGGCGCGCAGCGCTGCGGCCCTGGCCTCGCCCTCGGCGCGCAGGATCGCGGACTGCTTCTCGCCCTCGGCGGTGAGGATCTGCGACTGGCGGATGCCCTCGGCGGTGAGGATGGCGGCGCGCTTGTCGCGGTCGGCGCGCATCTGCTTCTCCATCGAGTCCTGGATGGAGGTGGGCGGCTCGATGGCCTTGAGCTCGACGCGGTTGACGCGGATGCCCCACTTGCCGGTGGCCTCGTCGAGGACGCCGCGCAGGGCGGCGTTGATCTCCTCGCGGGAGGTGAGGGTCCGCTCGAGGTCCATGCCGCCGATGATGTTGCGCAGGGTGGTGACGGTGAGCTGCTCGATGGCCTGGATGAAGCTGGAGACCTCGTACGTCGCCGCGCGGGCGTCGGTCACCTGGTAGTAGATGACGGTGTCGATGTTGACGACGAGGTTGTCCTGGGTGATCACCGGCTGCGGCGGGAACGGCACGACCTGCTCGCGGAGGTCGATGCGGTTGCGGATGGAGTCGATGAACGGGACGACGATGTTCAGGCCCGCGTTGAGGGTGCGGGTGTAGCGGCCGAAGCGCTCGACGATGGCGGCGCTGGCCTGCGGAATGACCTGCACCGTCTTCATGAGGGCGATGAAGACGAGCACCACCAGGATGATCAGGACGATGATGATCGGTTCCATCGTGGCTCCAGCTCCCCGTGCCGTTGTCGTTGGTCTTGATCGGGCGTTCGTTGATCGTCGTGAGGGAGTCTTTCAGAACCCGGCGCCGCTGTGCAGGCGTTGAGGCCGACTCGTCCGTACGGCGACGATCTGGGCCTTCGTCACGGCGGCGGCTCCCGCCTCACGGAAGCCCTCACATCACGACGGCCGTCGCGCCGTCGATCTCGACGACGTCCACGTGCTGGCCGACCTCGAAGCTGCGCTCGTCGTCGAGGGAGCGCGCGGACCAGATCTCGCCGGCCAGCTTGATGCGCCCGCCGCTGCCGTCGACCCGTTCGAGCACGACGGCCTGCCGGCCCCTGAGCGCGTCGATGCCCGACTTGTGCTCGGGACGGCGTGAGCGCTGCCGGTTGGCGAGGGGGCGCACGACGGCGATGAGCGCGACGGAGACGACGGCGAATACCACGACCTGGGCCACCATGCCGCCGTGCAGGGCCGCCGTGATCGCGGCGCCGACGGCGCCGACCGCGAACATGCCGAACTCCGGCATGGCGGTCACGACCAGCGGAATGCCCAGCCCGACGGCGGCTACGAGCCACCACACCCATGTGTCCACCTGGTCATGGTAGGGGCGCGAGCCGCTCGGCGGACAGGGCGCCCGGGGGCCCGTGGGCCCCGGGGCGTGTCAGGCCATCGGCAGGCCCTGGGCGGTCCAGCGGTCGCCGCGGCGCTCGACGACCAGGGGCAGGCCGAAGCAGTGCGAGAGGTTGCGGGAGGTGAGCTCGAGCTCGAGGGGGCCGGCGGCGAGCACCTTGCCCTGACGGATCATCAGGACGTGGGTGAAGCCGGGGGCGATCTCCTCGACGTGGTGCGTGACCATGACCATCGAGGGGGCGAGCGGGTCGCGGGCGAGCCGGCCCAGGCGGCGTACGAGGTCCTCGCGGCCGCCGAGGTCGAGGCCGGCGGCGGGCTCGTCGAGCATCAGCAGCTCGGGGTCGGTCATCATCGCGCGGGCGATGAGGGTGCGCTTGCGCTCGCCCTCGGAGAGGGTGCCGAACTTGCGGTCCAGGTGCTCCGTCATGCCCAGGACGTCGAGGAAGGCACGGGCGCGCTGCTCGTCGACGGCCTCGTAGTCCTCGTGCCAGGTGGCCGTCATGCCGTAGGCGGCGGTGAGCACGGTCTCCAGGACGGTCTGCGTGCGCGGCAGCTTGTCGGCCAGCGCGATGCCGGCCATGCCGATACGGGGGCGGAGCTCGAAGACGTCGACCGCGCCGAGCTTCTCGCCGAGGATCCGGGCGGTGCCCTTGCTCGGGAAGAGGTAGCTGGAGGCGACATTGAGAAGGGTGGTCTTGCCGGCGCCGTTGGGGCCGAGGATCACCCAGCGCTCGCCCTCCTTGACCGACCAGGAGACCTGGTCCACCAGAGCCCGGCCCTCGCGGACCACGGATACGTCCACCAGTTCCAGCACATCGCTCATGAGCGCGTTGTCTCCCATTGCAGTCGCGTCGTCGCTTGCGCCTGTCGGCGCAGCCCCCAAGGAAAAACCTACGCCACCGGTTGCCGGGGGCAGTCCTTAGGCTGGGGGCCATGCTCGATGAACATCGCTCAGGACGGCTCACCGCGTGGGGAAATGCCCAGCTTGCCGGATTTGCCGCACCGGATGACGCGGCGCACCACATCACCGGAAGTGACGCGGTCCACCGTGTCACCGGTCTGCCCGGCGAGTCGGGCCCGGTGGGGCTCACGCTGGCGCTGGGCCGGCTGCGGGCGCTCGGCGCCACGGGGCTGAGGCTGGCGCTGCCCGCGCCGGGGCATCCCCTGGGGCTGAGCGGACCGCCGGAGTTCAACGCCCGTGCCCTCGAGGCCGAGGAGGCGGTGATCGCCACAGGTGCCGCGCTGGGCCTCGTACCGGAGGTGTACGAGGCCGGGCCCGAGGGCGATGTGCACGTGGAGGTCCTCTGGCACTGCCTGCCCGTGCGCGACGCCCCGCCCGCCGACGTGCCGTCCCTGTCGGAGGCCGAGCGGGAGCTGGCGGAGGCGCTGCGGGAGGCGACCGAGGTGCTCACCCGGTTGGACGTGGCCGGCTCCGGCCCGGTGGCCCAGGCGGCGCTGGAGGCCTACCGGGCCCGGGCCGAGAGCGGGCGCGAGGTGCTCGCGCCGGGGTATCCGCCGCGCGCGGTGCGGGTGCTGGAGCTGGCGCAGCGGGTCGGGGCGCTGATCTCGATCGCCTACGAGCCGGGGGACGCCGAGGGGCGTGAGCACGGCGGGGCGGTGAGCGCGTCGGAGATCGCGGCGCGGGCGGCGGCGCTGCGGCCGGTGGAGCGTACGGCCCGGCGGGCGCAGGTGGCGGCGTACAACGCCATGGTGGAGGAGCGGGACCGGCGCAGGCACTGACGGCGCCCGCCGGACAGCGGGAAGGCCCCGCGGACCTGTCGGTCCGCGGGGCCTTTCCTGCGCGTCCGTGCGTCACCGGCGGGACGCGCGCGGCATCGGTCAGTGACCACCGTTGTCGTGGTGACCGCCGTTGTCGTGGTGACCACCGTTGTGGTGGCCGTTTTCGTGGTGACGGCCCTCGTGGTGGACCTCGTGGGTTTCCTCGTGGTGCCTTTCCCTGGTGTCGCCGTTGATGCAGGTGTTCCCGAAGGTCGGGTTCAGCAGCGCGATGATGTCGATGGTGTTGCCGCAGATGTTGATCGGGATGTCGATCGGCACCTGGATGACGTTGCCCGACACGACGCCCGGCGAGCCCTTGGCGACGCCCGAGGCCAGGGCTCCGTCGAAGTCCCCGTCGCCGGCGACGGCAGGCGCGACGGAGGCACCGAGGGCGACACCTGCGGCCACCAGGGCGAGGGCGGCCTTCTTGGCAGTGTTCATGTGGTGGTCTTCCTTTTGATGACTGACCTGGTCGGGCCCTGCCACGGGGCCCTGCACCTATGAACGCCAATGCACCGCCGATGGCACGGCCATCGGCGGTGTTTGCCCTCGTTCGGACGATTGATCACCCTCGGATGTCGGCTCCGACGGGACGGAGCCGACCGCCCGACGGGGCGAGGTGGTGCTGATTACTCGTTGACGCAGAGGTTGCCGCTGGCCGGGTTGAACAGGCCGACCACGCTGATGGTGTTGCCGCAGGCGTTCACCGGGACCTCGACGGGGACCTGGATGACGTTGCCCGAGACGACGCCGGGGGAGTTCTTCGCGACGCCGTCCGCGCCGTGCCCACCGTGCGCGGAGGCGGCACCGGCACCGGCGAGGGCGAGACCGCCCACGGCGAGCGTGACAGCAGCGGCCTTCTTGATGTTCTTCACTCTTCCAATGACCTTCCTGGAGTGTTACCAGAGCGTCGCCGCGGCCATCAGCCGCAGTTACGTCATGGAAAACGGGCCAGGGCCATTCGGGTTGCGCCATCGGGCGGCTTATCACACGACCGCATGAATCTCTGATCAGAACGCGACGTTCCGCTACCGCCGGGCGCCGCGCCCCTCAGGCCCCAATCCCATGGCGGACGGCCCACAGCGCCGCCTGCGTCCGGTCGGCGAGGTCGAGCTTCATCAGGATGTTCGAGACGTGCGTCTTGACGGTCTTCTCCGACAGGACGAGCGCCCGGGCGATCTCCCGGTTGGAACGGCCGTCGGCGATCAGGGCGAGCACCTCGCGCTCCCGGTCGGTGAGCGCGTTGCCCCTCCCCTGGCCCCCGCCGCCCGCCTCGTCCTGGGAGAGCAGGGCGTCGGCCACCTCGGCCTGGAGCAGGACGTGCCCGGCGTGCACGGACCTGATGGCGCCGGCCAGGGCGTCGGGGTCCACGTCCTTGTAGACGTAGCCCGCCGCGCCGGCCCGCAGGGCGGGGATGACCGTGCGCTGCTCGGTGAAGCTGGTGACGATCAGCACCCGGGCGGGGTTGGCCAGCTCCCTGAGCCTGCGCAGCGCCTCGATGCCGTCCATGCCGGGCATCTTCACGTCCATCAGGACGATGTCCGGGCGCAGCTCCTCGGCGCGCTCGACGCCCTCGGCGCCGTCCGCGGCCTCCCCCACCACCTCTATGTCGTCCTGGACCTCCAGGAAGGTGCGCAGCCCCCTGCGGACCACCTGGTGGTCGTCCACCAGAAGCACCTTGATCACCCGGTTGTCAGCCACCGGGCACCTCCATTTCGATCGTGGTGCCCTTCCCGGGCTCCGAGACGACGGTCAGCGTGCCGCCGACGCCGCCGGCCCGGTCCCGCATGGACACCAGGCCCAGGTGGCGGCCGGCCCGGCGGACGGCGGAGGGGTCGAAGCCGCGGCCGTCGTCGGCCACGCGCAGGGCGGCGCCCTGGCCGAGGCGGTCGAGGGTGACGTCGACGGCGGACGCGCCGGAGTGGCGCAGGGCGTTGTGCAGGGCCTCCTGGGCCACGCGCAGCAGCGCCTCCTCCTGGGCGGCCGGCAGGGCCCGTACGCCGCAGGCGGCGAAGGTGACGCGGGCGGTGTGGGCCCGGTCGAGGACCTTGACCTGGGTGCGCAGGGTGGCGACGAGCCCGTCCTCGTCGAGGCCGGCGGGGCGCAGCTCCACCACGGCGGCGCGCAGTTCGTCGGCGGCCTCGGCGGCGAGCCGGGCGACCTCGTGGAGCTCCCCCTTGGCGCGGGCGGGGTCGCGGTCGACCAGGGCGGTGGCGGCCTGGGCGGTCAGGCGCAGGGAGAAGAGCTTCTGGGAGACGGCGTCGTGGAGCTCGTGGGCGAGGCGGGCGCGCTCGCCGGCGATGGTCAGCTCGCGGCTGCGCTCGTAGAGGCGGGCGTTGGTGAGGGCTATGGCGGCGTGCTGGGCGAGCATGCCGAGGAGTTCCTCGTCCTCCGCCGTGAAGGCGCAGCCTCCCTCGGGCTTGGGGCACTTCTTGTTGGCGAGGAACAGGGCGCCGAGGATCTCGTCGCCGTCGGCGACCGGCATGCCGATGAAGTCGCTCATGTCGGGGTGGGCGCTGGGCCAGCCCTCGAAGCGGGGGTCCTTGCGGACGTCGCCCAGGCGTTGCGGGGTGGCCTCGCGGAGCATCGCGGCGAGGATGCCGTGCTGGCGGGGCAGGGGGCCGATGGCCTTCCACTCCTCGTCGTCGATGCCGGCGACGACGAACTGGGCGAAGCCTCCGTGGTCGTCGGGGACGCCGAGGGCGGCGTACTCGGCGTCGAGGAGCTCACGGGCGGAGACGACGATCGTCTGCAGGACGTCGCGCACCTCCAGGTGCCGGCTCATGGCGAGGAGGGCGGTGCTCACGGCGGTCAGGCCGGAGCGGGGGCCGTTGGTCATGGCCTCACGGTACCGAGGGGTGCGCGGGCGGGTATCGGGCCGACGGTGGCACATGGCGGGGACGGGGGACCTAGGCCGAAGGGCCCGGGGGCGGGGCACGGCGCCGAGTTTCGCCATGTACGCCTCATCGCTGCGCGGCGTGGGCAGACTCCCGGCATGTCTATACCAACGCAGTGGACGCCCACGCACGGCGATCCCTACCGGCCTGTGCCCTACCGCCCCGAGCGGATGTCCGCCGAGGAGTCCCTCGCCCGCGCCGCCGAGCTGCGCGAGCGGATGGACCGGCGGCGGACCGTGCGGCAGTTCTCCGTGGACCCGGTGCCGGAGCAGGTGGTGCGGGACGCGATCGCGTGCGCCGCCACGGCGCCCTCGGGGGCGCACCAGCAGCCGTGGACGTTCGTGGTCGTCAAGGACCCGGCGGTGCGCCGGCGCATCCGCGAGGCCGCGGAGGAAGAGGAGCGGCGCTCCTACGAGGGGCGGCTGGGCAAGGAGTGGCTGGCGGCCCTGCGGCCGCTGGGGACCGACGAGGTCAAGCCGCACCTGACGGACGCGCCCGCGCTGATCGTGGTCTTCCAGCAGCGCTACTGGCTCGGCGAGGACGGGGAGCGGCGCAAGCACTACTACGTGGACGAGTCGGTCGGCATCGCGGTGGGGATGCTGCTGTCCGCCCTGCACCTGTCGGGACTGGCGGCCCTGGTGCACACGCCGAGCCCGATGCGGTTCCTGTCGGAGGTGCTGGCGCGGCCGGTGAACGAGAAAGCGTTCGCGGTGATCCCGGTGGGCTATCCGGCCCCCGACTGCCGGGTCCCGGACCTGGTGCGCAAGAACCTGGACCAGGTGCTGGTGGAGGTCTGATCCCGGCCGGCCGCGGCTCCCACCTCGACCGTTTTTCGATTGCAAACGCTCTGCACGGATACGGGCACACCGGGTGAGCGCGAGGGCCCCCCGGTGTGACCCCGCTCATGGGACGCACGTCACGTACGAAGCCGCCTAGTGGAGGGGTAAGGCCGCCGTAAGTCACCGTGCGAGCAGGTCCTCGTACCTCTTGACAGGACCTTTGTCCCGGGCTTCGCAACGAAGCGGGGTAGTACGTCACACCTTTGCCACATGATTTTGCAGCCGCTAACAATTGCTCAGCCGCAGGGCGCCGTCAGATCGACGCGGCGCTTTATCCGCGCCGATCCGGGCCACTGCGACTCAAGCGATTGGAAGAGGTTCAGCTCAATATGCGCTCCCCCATCTCCGGTTATAGCCGTCTCACCAAGACCCACAAGTTCTCCGCCGCCGGCATCGCCGCGGCCGGTGCCGCCGCCCTGGTGTTCGCAGCCATCCCGAACGGGGCCGCAGATGCCGAGCAGTCCGTCGCCGTGAAGCCGGTCGCCTGGAACGCCACCGCTTTCGGTGAGACCCAGCAGAACGAGCTGAACAAGCAGTCGGACAACGCCGCCAAGCAGGCCAAGGCCGAGGCCGAGGCCAAGAAGAAGGCCGAGGCCGAGGCCGCCGCCAAGGCGAAGGCCGACAAGGAGCGCGCCGAGAAGGAGGCCGCGAGCCGTTCGCAGGAGCGCAAGGCCGTCGCGGCCGCGCCCGCCCCGGCCCCGGCGCCCGCCCCCAAGACCTACGCCAACAACCTCGACGGCTGGATCAAGCAGTCGCTCGACATCATGAAGGCCAAGGGCATCCCGGGCTCCTACAACGGCATCTACCGCAACATCATGCGGGAGTCGACCGGCAACCCCAACGCCATCAACAACTGGGACTCCAACGCCGCCGCGGGCATCCCCTCCAAGGGTCTGCTCCAGGTGATCGACCCGACCTTCAAGGCGTACCACGTCGACGGCACCTCGTGGAACATCTACGACCCGGTCGCCAACATCACCGCCGCGTGCAACTACGCGTGGAAGGTCTACGGCTCCATGGACAACGTCAACTCGGCGTACTAAGAGAGCTCGTACCGGCCTTTGATCAAGGCTGTGACCAGCGCATATGCCGCAGGGCGGCACCCGGGACCGGGTGCCGCCCTGCGGCATATCTATGCATGGCCGACTACTTGCGCATGACCTCGGGCTCGTGGCGGCGCAGCAGGCGCGCGACCGCGAAGCCGCACGCGACGCCGATGGCGATGAGGGCGATCATGTCGATGCCCCACTGCGCGGCGGTGTGCTCCCAGAGCGGGTCGAGGTTCTTGGGGTTGCCCTTGTCCATCGGGGCCATGATGTGCGAGAGGTCCAGCGTGGCGCCGGCGGCGCCGATGGCCCAGCGGGACGGCATCAGCCAGGCGAACTGCTCGATGCCCGGCGAGTCGTAGATCTTGAACATGATGCCGGTGAAGACGACCTGGACGATCGCGAACATCACCAGCAGCGGCATGGTCTTCTCGGCGGTCTTCACCAGGGAGGAGATGACCAGGCCGATCATCATCGAGGTGAAGCCCAGCGCGATGATCACCAGGCAGAGCTCGGCGGCGGGCAGGGCCTTGATGATCAGACCCTCCTCCGGCAGCTTGCGGATGGAGAAGCCGATGGCCGAGATGACCACGCCCTGGATGGCGGTGATGAAGCCGAGGACGATCACCTTGGACATCAGGTACGCCGACCGGGACAGGCCGACGGCCCGCTCCCGTTCGTAGATCACCCGCTCCTTGATCAGCTCACGGACGGAGTTGGCCGCGCCGGAGAAGCACGCGCCGACCGCGAGGATGAGCATGATCGTGCCGGCGTCCTGGTTGAAGTGGCCCTTGTTCGGTGCGCCGAGTCCGAAGTCGGACGGGATCACCGTGCTCACTCCGCCGAGGACGGCGGGCAGGAGCAGCATCAGGGCCAGGAACCCGCGGTCGGAGGCGATGACCGAGGTGTACCGGCGCATCAGGGTCCACAGCTGGGAGCCCCAGCTCTGCGCCTTGGGCGGGCGGACCATCTGCGGCTGGACGTGCACGGACTGCGGGGCGACGGCGTCGATGTCGGCCGCGTACATCTGGTAGTGCTGCGAGCCCTTCCAGCGGCCCGCCCAGTCGTAGTCGCGGTAGTTCTCGAACGCCGAGAAGACGTCCGCCCAGGTCTCGTAGCCGAAGAAGTTGAGCGCCTCCTCCGGCGGGCCGAAGTAGGCCACCGAGCCGCCGGGCGCCATGACGAGCAGCTTGTCGCAGAGCGCGAGCTCGGCGACGGAGTGGGTGACCACCAGGACCGTGCGGCCGTCGTCGGCGAGGCCCCGCAGCAGCTGCATGACGTCGCGGTCCATGCCCGGGTCGAGGCCCGAGGTGGGCTCGTCCAGGAAGATCAGCGAGGGCTTGGTCAGCAGCTCCAGGGCGACCGAGACGCGCTTGCGCTGGCCGCCGGAGAGGGCGGTGACCTTCTTGTCCTTGTGGATGTCGAGCTTGAGCTCGCGCAGCACCTCTTCGATGCGCGCCTCGCGCTCGGAGGTCGCGGTGTCGCCGGGGAAGCGGAGCTTGGCCGCGTAGCGCAGCGCCTTCCGGACGGTGAGCTCCTTGTGCAGGATGTCGTCCTGCGGGACCAGACCGATGCGCTGGCGCAGCTCGGCGAACTGCTTGTACAGGTTCCGGTTGTCGTAGAGGACGTCACCCTGGTTGGCGGGCCGGTAGCCGGTGAGCGCCTTGAGCAGGGTGGACTTGCCGGAGCCGGAGGGGCCGATGACGGCGATCAGCGACTTCTCGGGGACGCCGAAGGAGACGTCCTTGAGGATCTGCTTGCCGCCGTCGACCGTGACCGTGAGGTGGCGGGCCGAGAAGGAGACGTCACCGGTGTCGACGAACTCCTCGAGGCGGTCACCGACCAGCCGGAAGGTGGAGTGACCGACACCGACGATGTCGTTGGGGCCGATGACCTGCTGGCGGACCGGCTGACCGTTGACGTAGGTGCCGTTGTGGCTGCCGAGGTCGACGATCTCGAAGCCGCCGGGGGTGGCCCGGAACTCCGCGTGGTGCCGGGAGACCTGGAGGTCGGAGACGACCAGCTCGTTGTCGAGGGCACGACCGATGCGCATCACACGGCCGACGGCCATCTGATGGAAGCGGGTCGGGCTTCCGTCGCCGTGGGCGGACGGAGCGCCTGCGCCGCCGCCGGGCGCCTGCGGGGACTGCGCGGCCTGCTGCGGGACGTACGGCTGCTGAGCCTGCGGCTGCTGCCAGGAGCCCTGCTGCTGCGGGGGGTGCTGGTACTGCTGCCCGGGCCAGCCCTGGCCGGGGACGCCCTGGCCCGGCTGCTGGTACTGCTGCGGGGCCTGGTGGCCCTGCTGCAGGGGCGAGGCCAGCGCGGTCTGCGCGCTGTAGAGGTCCGCCGCCGGGGCGCCCGCCGCGGCACCGGACAGATTCAGCCGCGGGCCGTCCGTCGCGTTGCCCAGATGCACGGCCGAACCGGGGCCGATCTCCATCTGGTGGATCCGCTGGCCCTGCACATAGGTGCCGTTGGTGCTGCCGTGGTCCTCGATGACCCAGCTGTGGCCGCCCCACCGCAGGGTGGCGTGCCGCCAGGAGACGCGGGCGTCCTCCAGCACCATGTCACCCTGCGGATCGCGCCCGAGGGTGTATGACCGGGACGGGTCCAACGTCCAGGTCTGTCCATTCAATTCCAGTACGAGTTCCGGCACTCCATGCCCCACTACTTGTCCCCCGATGAGCCCCCATCACGGGGAGTCTAGGGATGGCGAACATCGGGAGGAACTATTTCAGGCGCAGTCCCCCCACCGAAAGTCGGGAGTGACGCAGAGGTGTACCGGCCCGGTAACAGGCGCCGTTGACCGATGCGAAACACGCCCTGACAGTAGTAACCGCCCACGGATACGTACGGATCATGAACATCCGGGCGACGGGCGGGCACCGGGGGGCCGCTATGACCATGACCAGCGGCAGGCGCGCGACTGCTGTCGCGGACCTGCTCCTCACCGCGATAGCCGCTGTGAGCTGGGCTTTTCTCGCCATGGCAGGGATTGCCGCACTGGGTCTGCACCTGCTGGGGGCGGATGCCGCCGGGTCGCTGGGGCCGATGACCGCCGCGGTGGTCGTCCTCGCGGTCGGTGGCTCGATCACTCCCTCGGGCTCGGTCGAAGCATTCGGGCTGACGGGCGCGGGGGCGCACACCACCATCGACATCGCGCCACTGGGAGTGAGCCTGACCGGGGCGCTGCTGCTCGGCTGGGTCTTCGCCCGGTCGCTGCGCGGGGCGGGGCCGGTGGTCCGGGGCGGCGAGCTCGCCGCCCGCGTGGGTGCGGTGGCCGTCCTGTTCCTGCTGTTGCTGGGCGGGCTCGCCTGGGCGGGCTCCTCGAGCGTCACCATCGACGGCAGCGGACTGGGCCTCGGGGCACCGGATCCCGGGAGCGGCCGGACGCGCCTGGAGATTCCCGGCCTCGGGGACATCGGGGACATCGGCGGCGGCCTGCCGGAGCGGATCGCGGGCCTGGCCGATGCCAAGGCCTCGGTGGGCTTCTCCGTACGGACCGGGCCGTCGCTGCTCGGCGGGCTGGTGTGGGTCCTCGCGGTCCTGCTGATCACGCTGCTGGCCGCCCGCCGGGCCCCGCTGCCGCGCCGTCTGCGGGCGGCGCACCGCGGCGTGCGCCCGGCGGCCTCGGCGCTGCGGGCCGTGCTGGTGCTGTCCGTCGTGGCCGGCCTCGCGGCGGCGGTGGCCGCGGCCTCGGGCGACGGCCATCCCCGGCGGGTGGCCGGTGCGGCCCTGCTCGGGGCACCGAACGGGGTGTGGCTGGGGTTGCCGCTGGGGCTGTTCGTGCCGTTGCGGGGCCGGGCGAGCGGTTCGCTGCTGCAGATGCTGCCCGATCCGCTCGACGACCTGCTGCGCATGGGCACGGACCAGACCATCACGATGGGCCGGATCGCGGACCTGGAACCCCTGGCGTGGCTGCTTCCGGTGGGGTGCGCCCTGCTGATGCTGACGGCCGGGGTGCTCACCGCCGCCCGTACGCCCCGGGGCACGGCGGGGCCCGGGGCGTTCGCCGCGCGGTGCGGGCTGTCGCTGGGGGCGGCCGTCGCGGTGGCGCTGCCGCTGCTGGTGCTGGCGACCCGGGTCAAGGCCGACGCGAGCCTGTCGGTGCTGGGCATCGACGCCATGGGCGCGGGGCTCGAGCTGGCGGGCAGCGTGCCCCTGGCGCTGGTACTGGGCGCGGTGTGGGGGTTCGGCGCGGGAGTGGCCGGAGCGCTGTTCGCCTGCGCCGCGGGTGTCGCGGGCCGGCGGGCCTCGCCCCTGGCGCAGGGGCCGTCCCCGCACCCGGACGGCCGTACCTACCCCGACCTCGCCTACCGGCCGGGGCCGTACAACCCGTCGGAGGGGTACCGGCCCGCGCGGGACGAGACGAATCCCTATCTGCGGCCGCCGGGCGAGGATCCGTTCAGCGCGCCGACGCAGACGAGCAGCTCTCCCCTGCCGCCGCCCCGCCGGCCACCGCGCCGGCCGCCGCAGCGGCCGGGGTACCGGTACGGGTCCTCGCCGGTGCCGCCGCCGGACGACCGGCCGCCGCCACCCCTGGGGGGTCGCCGGTAGGGGTCGGGGGGAGGAACCCCCGGTGACCGGCAGCGGAAGAAATGCCGCACACCGCGGCGGCAGCGTCCCGGCAGGCGGGACACGTGTACGGGTCCGGCGCGGGGCCGGATACCGTAGGAGCACCATGAGCGCATCGCAGACCCCGCCTGCCACCGCCGTCACCGGCGACGATGTCCCCACCCTCCTCGTCAAGATCTTCGGGAAGGACCGGCCGGGCATCACCGCCGGGCTGTTCGACACCCTCGCCGCCTACGCCGTGGACGTCATAGACATCGAGCAGATCGTCACCCGGGGCCGGATCACCCTGTGCGCGCTCGTGACCGCCCCCTCGGCCGGCGGCACGACCGAGGGCGATCTGCGGGCCACGGTGCACAGCTGGGCCGAGTCGATGCATCTGCAGACCGAGATCATCTCCGGCCGGGGCGACAACCGGCCGCGCGGTACGGGCCGTTCCCATGTCACCGTGCTCGGCCACCCGCTCACCGCGGAGTCGACCGCGGCCATCGCCGCCTGCATCACCGACACCGGTGGCAACATCGACCGCATCTTCCGCCTCGCCAAATACCCCGTGACCGCCGTGGAGTTCGCGGTCTCGGGTGCGGAGACGGAGAAGCTGCGCACCGCGCTGGCCACCGAATCGGCGGTGCTGGGCGTGGATGTGGCCGTCGTGGCCGCCGGTCTGCAGCGCCGGGCGCAGCGGCTGGTCGTGATGGACGTGGACTCCACGCTCATCCAGGACGAGGTCATCGAGCTGTTCGCCGCCCACGCGGGCTGTGAGGCCGAGGTGGCCGAGGTGACGGCCCGGGCGATGCGGGGCGAGCTGGACTTCGAGGAGTCCCTGCACGAGCGGGTGGCGCTGCTGGCGGGGCTCGACGCGTCGGTGGTGGAGAAGGTGCGGGCCGAGGTGCGGCTGACGCCCGGCGCCCGGACCCTGATCAAGACCCTCAAGCAGCTGGGCTTCCAGGTCGGCGTGGTCTCGGGAGGCTTCACCCAGGTCACGGACGATCTGCGGGAGCGGCTGGGGCTGGACTTCGCCTCCGCCAACACGCTGGAGATCGTCGACGGCAAGCTGACGGGCCGGGTCACCGGGGAGATCGTGGACCGGGCCGGCAAGGCCCGCCTGCTGCGCCGGTTCGCGGCGGAGGCCGGGGTGCCGCTGGCGCAGACGGTCGCGGTCGGGGACGGGGCCAACGACCTGGACATGCTCAACGCGGCAGGTCTGGGGGTGGCGTTCAACGCCAAGCCCGTGGTGCGGGAGGCAGCGCACACCGCCGTGAACGTGCCGTTCCTGGACACCGTGCTCTATCTGCTGGGCGTCACCCGCGAAGAGGTCGAGGCGGCCAACACCCACGAGTGAGCCCGATGGGGGTACGGGATGGTGCGTACCCCCGGGCGGCGCGCCTACGCGTGCGGGGCCCAGAAGGCGACCAGGCGGGCCACGCCGTGTTCGACGGACTTCCACGAGCCGGTGAAGGCGAGCACCGCCATCGCGGACGTGGGGAAGCCGGAACGGTTCATCCGCGGCAGCAGATCGGCCTCGGCCTCGCCCGCCAGGGCGTCGGCCAGGGCGTGCATGCCGGGGTTGTGCCCGATGAGCACCAGGTCGGCCACTTCGTCGGAGACCTCGTTGAGCACCGCGATCAGCTCGCCGAGGGAGGCCTCGTACAGACGGTCCTCGTAGACGGTGCGGGGACGTTCCGGGAGCTCGGAGACCGCGAGCTTCCAGGTCTCCCTCGTGCGGGCGGAGGTCGAGCACAGGGCCAGGTCGGGGGTGATGCCGGAACCGGCGAGCCAGCGGCCTGCGACGGGGGCGTCCTTGCGGCCTCGGTCGGCGAGCGGACGTTCATGGTCGGACTCGTCTGACCATTCGGCCTTGGCGTGCCGGAGGATGACGATCCTGCGGGTCGGTTCGGAGCTCATACCGTCCAGCTTCGCATGAAATCCACCGCCGGGCGCGGGGTGTTGGCAGGCTTGCCCCCGCCGGGTGGCGACCCCGTCCGCACGGGTGTTCACGGCGCCAGGCGCGCGGCGGAGTGCTGTACGAGCTGGACCACCCGCGCCACCGTGCCGCCGCCGGATCCGGGGCCGCTTTCGCCGCTGTCGGCCGAGGCCGGGGAGGCCAGCAGGGAGAACAGCGCCACGAACGCGGCCGCGGGCAGGGCCAGGGCCCACCACGGCAGCCTCGTCTGCTGCCGGGCCCGGACGCCGGCGGGGGTGTGGGCCTGCCTGCCGGTGGACATGGGGATCGCCTCCGAGGGGTGCGGTGCACCGCCGCGTCGCGGTGTACTACGAACCTACGGAGGGCGGCCTCCCGCGCCCATCCGGCAAGCCACCCACATACCCCTGACGCCCGCCCCCTAGGGGACGGTGGTGCCAGCTCCACCACGAGGGCGGACGGGCGGCGCCGACGCACGGTCGGCCGCGTGGCTCAGGGGGAGGCGATCGTCGCGATCACCGCGATGACGACGGTGATGCCGAGCATCACGCCGAGGATGGTCAGCAGGGCCTTCTGGCCGTTCTTGGGGTTCTCGTCGAGGACGGGCATGGGCACAGTCTCCCACCCCCGTCCGGACCGCCGTCATCCGGGCGTATGGGTCACCCAGGCGTGGCGTATGCCCAGCCAGCAGCGCTGGCTCAGCGAGACGTGCCGGGCGGGCCCGACGGCGACGGGCGCGGTGTCCATGCCGGGGTCCCACCAGCGGGCGCACTCCAGGTGCAGCTGGACGCGGTCCAGGACGGCGTTGCCGTTGAAGCAGTGGGCGGTGGCGCGGGAGCCCTCGACGCGGGTGTGGCACTCCGCCTCGTGCGGGGGCTCGGGGGCGGCGGCCCGGGACCCGGCGGCGCTCGCGGGCGGCGCGACCGACAGCGCGGCACTCGCCAGCAGGAGCAGTGCCGCCGCACGGCGAACAAGGACGCGCATGGCCCGTACCTCCTCCCTGCACCCCAGTGTGCGGTGGTGCGCCGCGCCGCACGACCCGGAGGCGGTCCCGGGAACGCGCGATGCCCGCCCCGGCAGGCATCCGGGACGGGCATCGCTCGAGGCGTCGGGGCTCAGGCACCCATCATGTGCACGCCGCCGTCGACGTGGACGATCTCACCCGTGGTGCGGGGGAAGAAGTCCGACAGCAGACCGACCACGCCGCGGCCGGCCGGCTCCGGGTCGGCCAGGTCCCAGCCGATGGGGGCGCGGTGGTTCCACACGTCCGCGAGCTCCTCGAAGCCCGGAATGGACTTGGCGGCCATCGACTTGATGGGGCCGGCGGAGACCAGGTTGCAGCGGATGCCCTTGGGGCCCAGGTCGCGCGCGAGGTAGCGGTTGGTGGACTCCAGGGCGGCCTTGGCGACGCCCATCCAGTCGTACTTCGGCCAGGCGATCTGCGCGTCGAAGGTCAGGCCCACGACCGAGCCGCCCTCGCGCATCAGCGGCAGCAGGGCCATGGTCAGCGACTTGTAGGAGTACGCCGAGACCTGCACGGCCGTGGAGACGTCCTCCCAGGTGCCCTCCAGGAAGTTGAAGGCGCCCTGCGGGCCGAAGGCGATGGAGTGCACGATGCCGTCGAGGGGCACGTCGTCGCCGAGGTGCTCGCGGACCTTGTCGGCGAGACCGTCGAGGTGCTCCTGGTTGGTGACGTCCAGCTCGATGACCGGCGCCGGCTTGGGCAGCCGCTTGGCGATGCGCTCGACCAGGGAGAGCCGGCCGAAGCCGGTCAGGATGACCTCGGCGCCCTCGTTCTGGGCGACCTTCGCCGCCTGGAAGGCGATCGAGGACTCGGTGAGGACACCCGTGACGAGGATGCGCTTGCCTGCGAGGATTCCACTCATGGCGATCAGTGACCCATTCCCATTCCGCCGTCGACAGGAATGACGGCTCCGGTGATGTATGCGGCGTCCTCGGAGGCGAGGAAGCGGACCGAGGCGGCGATCTCCTCGGGCTGCGCGTAGCGGCCCAGCGGGACGTTGCCGACGATTCCCGCGCGCTGCTCGTCGGTGAGCACACGGGTCATGTCGGTGTCCACGAAGCCGGGCGCGACGACGTTGACGGTGATGTTGCGGGAGCCCAGCTCACGGGCGAGCGAGCGGGCGAAGCCGACGAGGCCGGCCTTGGAGGCGGCGTAGTTCGCCTGGCCGGGCGAGCCCATCAGGCCGACGACGGAGGAGATCAGCACGACACGGCCCTTGCGGGCCCGCAGCATGCCCTTCGAGGCGCGCTTGACCACACGGAACGTGCCGGTGAGGTTGGTCTCCACCACGGAGGTGAAGTCCTCCTCGGACATGCGCAGCAGCAGCTGGTCACGGGTGACGCCGGCGTTGGCCACCAGCACCTCGACCGCGCCCTGCTTCTCCTCGATCTCCTTGTATGCCTGCTCGACCTGCTCCGAGTCCGTGATGTCGCACTTCACGGCGAGGAAGCCGGCCGGCGGCTCACCCGAGCGGTAGGTGATGGCGACCTTGTCGCCCGCCTCGGCGAACGCGCGGGCGATGGCGAGGCCGATGCCACGGTTTCCTCCGGTGACGAGAACCGAGCGGCTCAAAGGATCACCCTTCCGTTTGTTGCCATAGTGGTGCTGGATACACCGAACGTATCGGTAGTGGTCGCGGAAGGGACGATCGACCTGCGACAGGGGCGGCGCGCAGTCACTGTTGGATCTCTACAGAACCCGGTCCGGGATTACCCGGCCGCCACCCGCCGAGGGCGTGGTTCACTGCCCCCACACACCGAGAAGGAGAGTGGACCGTGCCGCATGAGATCGATCCTTCGTTCCTCGCGCTGCCCTTGCGCCCCCTGGCCGACGCGGCCCTGGCGAGGGCGCGCGCGCTGGGGGCCGAGCACGCGGACTTCCGCTTCGAGCGGGTGCGCAGCGCCTCGTGGCGGCTGCGGGACGCCCGGCCGTCGGGCTCCTCGGACTCCACCGACCTGGGATATGCGGTGCGGGTGGTGCACGGGGGCACGTGGGGGTTCGCCTCGGGTGTGGACCTGACGATGGACGCCGCGGCACGGGTGGCGTCCCAGGCCGTGGCGATGGCGAAGCTGTCGGCCAAGGTCATCGCCGCCGCCGGGTCCGACGAGAGGGTGGAGCTGGCGGACGAGCCGGTGCACGCGGAGCGGACGTGGGTCTCGGCGTACGACATCGACCCGTTCACGGTCGCGGACTCCGAGAAGACCGGGCTCCTCGCCCAGTGGAGCGAGCGGCTGCTGGCGGCGGAGGGCGTCGCGCACGTCGACGCGTCGCTGACGGCCGTGCACGAGAACAAGTTCTACGCGGACTCCGCCGGGACGACCACCACCCAGCAGCGCGTCCGGCTGCACCCGCAGGTCACGGCGGTGGCGGTGGACGAGTCCACCGGCGGCTTCGACTCCATGCGCACCCTGGCCCCGCCCGTCGGACGGGGCTGGGAGTACCTGACGGGCGCGGGCGGCTGGGACTGGGACGCCGAGCTGGCGGAGATCCCCTCCCTGCTCGCGGAGAAGATGCGCGCGCCGAGCGTGCGGGCGGGCTCGTACGACCTGGTGGTCGACCCCTCCAACCTGTGGCTGACCATCCACGAGTCCATCGGCCACGCCACCGAGCTGGACCGCGCGCTGGGCTACGAGGCCGCGTACGCGGGCACCTCGTTCGCGACGCCCGACCTGCTGGGCACCCTCGAGTACGGCTCGCAGATCATGAACGTCACCGGCGACCGGACCGCCGAGCACGGCCTGGCGACCGTCGGCTACGACGACGAGGGCGTGGCCGGCCAGTCCTGGGACCTGGTCAAGGACGGCATCCTGGTCGGCTACCAACTGGACCGCCGCACCGCCCGCCTGACCGACATGGGCCGCTCCAACGGCTGCGCGTACGCCGATTCCCCCTCGCACGTACCCGTGCAGCGGATGGCGAACGTCTCGCTGCAGCCCGCGCCGGACGGGCCATCGACGCAGGAGCTCATCTCCGGTGTGGACGACGGTATTTACGTGGTGGGCGACCGGTCGTGGTCGATCGATATGCAGCGTTACAACTTCCAGTTCACACAGCAGAGGGCATACGCGATCAAGAACGGGCGACTGGCGGGCCAGCTGCGGGACGTCGCCTATCAGGCGACCACCACCGACTTCTGGGGATCCATGGCCGCCGTCGGCGGCCCGCAGACGTACGTCCTGGGGGGTGCCTTCAACTGTGGCAAGGCCCAGCCGGGGCAGGTCGCGGCCGTGTCGCACGGCTGCCCGTCCGCCCTCTTCCGGGGCGTGAACATCCTGAACACCACACAGGAGGCCGGTCAGTGAGGTCCCGCAAGAGCAACAAGCCCCACGAGGTCGTCGAGCGCGCCCTCGAGCTCTCCCGTGCCGACGGCTGTGTCGTCATCGCGGGCGAGCACTCCACCGCCAACCTCCGCTGGGCCGGCAACGCGCTCACCACCAACGGCGTCACCCGGGGCCGGGACGTCACCGTGATCGCGACCGTGGACGGCGCCGAGGGCACCGCCTCGGGGGTCGTGTCGCGGTCGGCCGTCACCGCTGCCGATCTGGAGCCGTTGGTGCGGGCGGCGGAGGCGGCGGCGCGGGAGGCGGGGCCCGCCGAGGACGCGCAGCCGTTGGTGACGGGGGTGCCGCACTCCCCCGCGTTCGCCGAGGCGCCCGAGGAGACCTCCTCGGCCGTGTTCGACGGCTTCGCCCCGGCGCTCGGCGAGGCCTTCGCCCGGGCCCGGTCCGCGGGCCGGGAGCTGTACGGCTTCGCCCGCCACGAGGTCGTCTCCAGCTATCTGGGCACCTCCACCGGGCTGCGGCTGCGCCACGACCAGCCCACCGGGGCCCTGGAGCTGAACGCCAAGAGCCCGGACCGGAGCCGTTCCGCGTGGGCCGGGCAGGCGACCCGGGACTTCTCGGACGTGGACCCGGGGGCGATGGACGCCGAGCTGGCCGAGCGGCTGGCGTGGGCGGGGCGGAAGGTGGAGCTGCCCGCCGGGCGGTACGAGACGCTGCTGCCGCCGACCGCGGTGGCCGATCTGCTCGTCTACCAGCAGTGGTCGGCGGCGGCCCGGGACGCGGCCGAGGGCCGCACCGTCTTCTCCAAGGCCGGCGGTGGCACCCGGATCGGGGAGAAGCTCTCCCCCCTGCCGCTGACCCTGCGCAGCGACCCGCACGCGCCGGGGCTGGAGTGCGCGCCGTTCGTGCTGACCGGCAGCTCCGGCGACGACGCGTCGGTCTTCGACAACGGCCTGCCGCTCGCCGCCACCGACTGGATCCGCGACGGGGTGCTGGAGCACCTGCTGACCACGCGGCACAGCGCGGGCCTGACGGGCCTGCCCGTGACCCCTTACGCCGACAACCTGATCATGGAGGCGGGCGGCACCCGCTCCCTGGCCGAGATGGTCGCCGCGAGCGGCCACGACGGGCCGGCCCTGCTGCTGACCTGTCTGTGGTACATCCGCGAGGTGGACCCGGCCTCCCTGCTGCTGACCGGGCTGACCCGGGACGGCGTGTACCTCGTGGAGAAGGGGGAGGTCGTGGGCGAGGTCAACAACTTCCGCTTCAACGAGTCGCCGGTGGGGCTGCTGGGCCGGGCCACCGAGGCGGGCCGGACCGAGCCGACGCTGCCGCGCGAGTGGGGGGATTACTTCACCCGGGCGGCGATGCCGGCCCTGCGGATTCCGGACTTCAACATGAGCTCGGTGAGCCAGGGCGTATGACCGGAACCAAATCGGTTGCGCCGAGCAAATAGACTCGGTCTGTCCGCTGTCCGACAACCACCACAGGAACGTCACGATGACACGCCTCGGCGACTCCGTCGCGCGCGCCAGCGCACTGCTGGCGCAGGACCTCTCCACCGACTCGACCGTGGAGCAGCTGCTCACGGAGACGAAGGCGCGGCGCTATCTGGACCTGACGGACCTGCCGGCGAAGGACCAGGCCGAGCTGATCGCCGCGCGCACGGTCGAGGTGCTGCCCGCGGTGAGCAAGCTGGCCGAGCGCATCGAGGCACGCGGTGCCGAGGGCAAGGGTCTGCACATCAAGCTGGGCATCGACCCGACGGCGGCCGACGTCCACCTCGGACACGCCGTGCCGATCATCGTCCTCAGCCGCTTCCAGCGCATGGGCCACGACGTGACCCTGCTGATCGGCGACTTCACCGCCAAGATCGGCGACCCGACCGGCCGTACGGCCGAGCGCCCGCCGCTGACGGACGAGGACATCGCCGCCAACCTCGCGGGCTACCGCCAGCAGGTCCGGCCCTTCTTCGACTTCGAGAAGGTCCGCTTCGTCCAGAACAGCGAGTGGCTGGCGGACTACACCTTCCCGAAGCTGCTGGGCGTGCTCGCGCAGGTGCCGGTCTCGCAGCTGCTGCAGCGCGAGGACTTCCGCAACCGTCTGGCCGACGGCTCGGGCCTGACGATGACGGAGATGCTCTACCCCATCGCCCAGGCCCTGGACTCCGTGGCGCTGGACTGCGACGTGGAGCTGGGCGGCGCGGACCAGCTGCTGAACCTGCAGATGGGCCGCAAGCTCATGGAGGTGCACGGCCAGAAGCCGCAGCTGGTCGTCACCATGCCGCTCATCGAGGGCACGGACGGCACCGGCGCCAAGATGTCCAAGTCCAAGGGCAACTACGTGGGCCTGTCCGCGCCCGCCGACGACGTCTTCGGCAAGATCATGTCGGTCCCGGACCGGCTGATGGAGCCGTACCTCAAGGCGTGGACGGAGTGGACGGACGCGGAGATCGCGCTGGTCCTGAGCCGCATCGAGGACAAGACGCTTCACCCGATGGACCTGAAGAAGGTCCTGGCCGGCGAGGTCGTGGCCGCGCTGTACGGCGTGGAGGCGGCGATGGCGGCGCGTGCCGGGTTCGTCGCGCAGTTCTCGAAGAAGACCTTCACCGAGGTCGAGACGCCGGTGGTGGACCTCGCCGAGCACGGTGAGGAGCCCGCCACGGCTGTGCTCAGCAAGGTGCTGGGCTTCCAGCCGAGCGCCTCGGCCGCCCGCCGGGTCGCCAAGCAGAACGGCCTGCGGCTGGTGCTCGAGGCCGACGGCGGCCAGGAGGCGCTCGTGCTGGCCGAGGCCGACGCGATCCGCCCGCTGGGCGAGGTGGCCCGGGAGCTGCTGGCCGGGCGCGAGGTGACCGGGGTCTACCTCAAGGCCGGCCGCAAGATCGCCGAGCTGCGCGGGCTGTAACCCGTCCCCGCTCTCAAGGGCTCTTCGAGGCGGCCGGTGCGCATGATGCGCGCCGGCCGCCTCTTCGTTCGGCCCCGTGTTTCCGTGACCGCCCTCAGGTGGTCCTGTGCTTGTTCCCCCGCATCCCGACCCACAGCCGGTCGCCGATCGCGACCAGGATCACCGCGCCGACCAGCTGCAGCAGATGCCGGATCCAGTCGATGCCCTTGGTGTGCTCGACCCCCAGCACCGAGGCCACCCAGTTGCCGAGCAGGGCGCCGATCAGGCCGAGGATCATGGTGAGCCAGAGCGGGACCTGCTGCTTGCCCGGCAGGATCGCCTTGGCGATCAGGCCCAGAACCAGTCCGACGACGATTGCCCACAACCAGTTCATGCCGCCTCCTCGTGGAGCGATGTGGCGTGCTCCGCCATTCTGGGGCCGTGCTCCCTACGGCGCACGTCGGAGCCGCCCGTACGCCGTATGCGCACGTCGGGCGCCTGCCGGTGAGCCATCCCGAGGACGACCCGGTCTCGTACGCGGCGAGGTCGCGGCGTAACGTTGATACGTACGGGCCCGAAGGGCGTCGGCGCGGCAGTCGGGTGGTGGAACGTGATGCGGAAGCTGGGTGGTACGGAGGTCTTCCGGATCACCGGGGCCCGGCAGGGCCTGGCGGAGGACG
Organism: Streptomyces sp. NPDC021096; assembly: GCF_040641275.1. NCBI lineage: Bacteria > Bacillati > Actinomycetota > Actinomycetes > Kitasatosporales > Streptomycetaceae > Streptomyces > Streptomyces sp. NPDC021096. The sequence continues at coordinate 27,139 of NZ_JBFADG010000040.1, forward strand.
TGCGCGGGCGGCAGCGCCGGTATGTCATCTCGATGGGCATCCGCACCCTGTCCGTGGTGCTGACCGTGATCCTGTGGAACATCGAGCGCTACGTGGCGGTGGGCACGCTCGTCCTGGGCGCGCTGCTGCCGTACGTGGCCGTCGTCATCGCCAACGCGGGCCGGGAGAACGCCCCTTCGCTGCCGGGTACGTTCGTCCCGGCGCCGACCCGTCCCATGCTGACGACGGGGCCCGCGGGCGGCGTGGCGGAACCCGTCCCGGAAGACGACCGCTCCGCGCGGCGCGATCAGGGACCCGAGCACGGCTGATCCTCCGGTTCCGGGCGGGCCGGCGGAGGACGGTGTGACAAGCTCAAGAAAACCTCAGATCAATCATGTGGATCGGTGCCCCGCGCCGGGCACCCCGTGACATACTTCGTAGGCGCTCCGCATCCCCCGTCGGAGCGACAGACCGACGCCGGGCGGCTCCCCCCGTGGCTGCCCGGCGTCGCCGTGTCTGCCGGGGCCGTGACGATCTCCGGCGTCGTAGAGTCGAGGGGTGAACTCCCCCGAGAATGCCGTGATCTGCTCCGCCAAGGGCTGCCGTGCCGCCGCTCTGTGGGTGCTGGCGTGGAACAACCCGAAGCTGCACACCCCCGAGCGCCGCAAGACCTGGCTCGCGTGCGACGAGCACCGCGAACACCTGTCCAACTTCCTTGCCCTGCGCGGTTTCCTCAAGGACGTGGTGACCCTGGAGGAGTGGGAGGCGTCAGCCTCCGATCGCTGACATCGGGCGCGCCGGCTGCAGGAAGGCCGGGTCGTCCAGGCCCGACCCCGCCTTCTTGCCCCACATCGCCTTGCGCCACAGCTCCGCGATCTCCTCGTCCGTGGCCCCCGAGCGCAGCGCTCCGCGCAGGTCGGACTCCTCGGTCGCGAACAGGCAGGTGCGCACCTGTCCGTCGGCGGTCAGCCGGGTGCGGTCGCAGGCGGCGCAGAACGGCCGGGTGACCGAGCCGATGACGCCGACGCGGGCCGGCCCGCCGTCGACCATCCAGCGCTCGGCGGGGGCGGAGCCGCGCTCAGCGCCGGGCTCGGGGGTGAGGGCGAAGCGGGTGCGCAGGCTCGCGAGGATCTCCTCAGCGGTGATCATGCCGTCGCGCTTCCAGCCGTGCTGGGCGTCGAGCGGCATCTGCTCGATGAAGCGCAGCTCGTAGCCGTGCTCGACGGCCCAGGCGAGGAGGTCGGGGGCCTCGTCGTCGTTGCGGCCGGGCATCAGGACGGCGTTGACCTTGACGGGGGTCAGGCCCGCGGCGTGGGCTGCGGCCAGTCCGTCGAGGACGTCCTGGTGGCGCTTGCGGCGGGTCAGGGCGGCGAAGACCTCGGGCCGCAGGGTGTCGAGGGAGACGTTGACGCGGTCCAGCCCGGCGTCCTTCAGGGCCCGTGCGGTGCGGGCCAGGCCTATGCCGTTGGTGGTCAGCGACAGCCGCGGGCGCGGGGCGAGGGCGGCGCAGCGCGCGACGATCGAGGCGAGGCCGGGGCGCAGCAGGGGCTCGCCGCCGGTGAAGCGGACCTCGGTGACGCCGAGGGCGGTGACGGCGACGCCCACCAGGCGGACGATCTCGTCGTCGGTGAGCAGGTCGGGCTTGGCGAGCCACTGCAGGCCCTCTTCGGGCATGCAGTAGGTGCAGCGCAGGTTGCAGCGGTCGGTCAGGGAGACGCGCAGGTCCGTGGCGGTGCGGCCGTAGGTGTCGATGAGCACGGTGTGGCCCCTCCCGCGGACTGGAAACGCTGGTACGTCGCTCGACGCAGCGTACGCGATCGTCCGCGGGAGGGCCGTACGGGCGTCAGTGGGCCCCGTACCCCGTGAGGGCGCGGACCTCGAGTTCGGCGTACTTCTTCTCGTCCGGGGCCTCCTTGGTCAGCAGGGAGCCCGCCCAGCCGAGGAAGAAGCCGAGCGGGATGGAGACCAGCCCGGGGTTGCCGAGGGGGAAGTAGTCGAAGCTCAGGTCGGGGAAGAGGGCCTTGGGGTTGCCGGAGACGACCGGGGAGATGATCACGAGGGTGACCGAGGAGATCAGTCCGCCGTAGATCGACCAGAGGGCGCCCCGGGTGGTGAAGCGCTTCCAGAAGAGGCTGTAGAGGATCGTGGGCAGGTTGGCCGAGGCCGCGACCGCGAAGGCGAGGGCGACCAGGGCGGCGGCGTTGAGGCGGTGGGCGAAGATGCCCAGCGCGATGGAGATCGCGCCGATGACGACGGCGGCGAACTTGGCGGTGAGGATCTCCTCCTTCTCGCTGGTCTTCCCCTTGCGGATGACGTTGGCCCACAGGTCGTGGGCGAACGAGGCGGAGGAGGCCAGGGTCAGGCCCGCGACCACGGCGAGGATGGTCGCGAAGGCGACCGCGGAGATCACGGCGAGCAGGATCGCCCCGCCCGTGGAGCCGGCGCCGCCGCCGACCTCCTGGGCGAGCAGCGGGGCGGCGGTGTTGCCGGACTCGTTCGAGGCGGTGATCGCCTTGGGTCCGACGAGGGCCGCGGCGCCGAAGCCGAGGGCGATGGTCATCAGGTAGAAGGCGCCGATGATGCCGATGGCCCAGTTCACGGACTTCCGTGCGGCGCGGGCGGTGGGCACCGTGTAGAAGCGGATGAGGATGTGGGGCAGTCCGGCGGTGCCGAGGACGAGCGCCAGGCCGAGGGAGATGAAGTTGAGCTTGGAGGTGCCGTCCTTGCCGTACTGCAGCCCCGGCTCCAGGAAGGACTTGCCCTTGCCGCTCTCCTCGGCGGCGCGGCCCAGGAGGGTGGAGAGGTTCCAGTGGAACTTGTTGAGGACCAGGACGGTGATCAGCAGGGTTCCCGCGATGAGCAGGACCGCCTTGACGATCTGCACCCAGGTGGTGCCCTTCATGCCGCCGATGGTCACGTAGAGCACCATCACCAGGCCGACCAGGACGATGATCCAGCGCCGTGATCCCTCGCCGGTGGCGCCGAGCAGCAGGGCCACCAGGGCGCCGGCGCCGACCATCTGGGCGAGCAGGTAGAAGATCGAGACGACGATGGTGGAGGTGCCGGCGGCGGTGCGCACGGGGCGCTGCTTGAGGCGGTAGGCGAGCACGTCGGCCATGGTGAAGCGGCCGGAGTTGCGCAGCGGCTCGGCGACGAGCAGCAGGGCGACCAGCCAGGCGACGAGGAAGCCGATGGAGTACAGGAAGCCGTCGTAGCCGTAGAGCGAGATGGCGCCGGCGATGCCCAGGAAGGACGCGGCGGACATGTAGTCGCCGGAGATGGCCAGGCCGTTCTGGAAGCCGGTGAAGGAGCGGCCGCCGGCGTAGAAGTCGGTGGCGTCCTTGGTCTGGCGGCCGGCCCAGACGGTGATGCCCAGGGTGATGGCGACGAAGACGGAGAACAGCGTGATGATCAGGGTGCGGTGCTCGCCGGCGCCGCCGGCGGCCAGGGTCTGCGCGGCGTCGGCCGCGAGAGTGGTGCTCGGGATCATTCCCCCGCCTCCATACGGGCCTTGAGGGCCTCGGCCTTCGGGTCGATCTTCGTTGCGGCGTGCTTGGCGTACCACCAGGCGATCAGGAAGGTGGTGAGGAACTGCGCCAGCCCGAACACGAGGGCGATGTTGATGTTGCCGACGACGGTGGTGTCCATGAACGCGCCCGCGTAGTTGGAGAGCAGGACGTACAGCAGGTACCAGGTGACGAAGGCGATGGTGAGCGGGAAGGCGAAGGAGCGGTGTGCCCGGCGCAGTTCGGCGAATTCGGCGCTGGCGTGCACGGCGGCGAAGTGCTCGGGCTGGGCGGGGATGGCGGGGCGGGTGGGCTCCTCGGGCTCCCTGGCTGTGGAAGGCGTCGTTCCCACGGCCTCTTCTGAGTCCACGGTCTCTCCTGAAAGGTGACGTGCGGGGCGCGAGCCGATCCTGTGACTCGGATCACGCATCGTAGAGGGACACCGCAGTATGCGACAGGGGGTGGTTCGCCGAATGTCGCAGCGGGAGCCGTGCGGGGCAAAACCGCCCGGCTTCGGCCTCGTTGACCCTGGTGTGAGCACTGCCCCGACTCCTCCTCAGCCGTCCCCAGGCCGACGCCCTTTCGGGAGCGTCAGGTTGACGGCTCCCCTGCCGGCGGTGGGTACGGGCCGTCCCACGGTCGCCCCGGCGGCGGGCCGCTGGTACGGGCCGAGGGTGGCGCTGCCCCCGTTGAGCCTGGACGCGCTGCGCCGGGCGGGGGTCCCTCCGTTCACCCGGGGTTGACGTCGCGTCACCTCGGGACGACGGGCCGTTCTTGGTCGTTCCGCCTTGTTTCTCCGGTGAATTCATTGCCCGGGGCCATGATCGGCGATAGCTTCACTCGTCATGCACCCGCCCACTCACGCCTGTGCGTGGGCGGATTTCCGGATGATGTGGAGTACCCATGGCTCATCTGCGATCCAGACGGCGGCACGCCCTGCTGGCGGCCCCCGTCGGACTGGCACTCACCGCTTCCCTCGGCTTCCTGCCCGGCGCCGCCTCGGCCGCCCCGCAGGCCGACGCCGCCCCGCAGGCCGCCGTCACGACGGACGGTCCGCTGCTGTCGTACGTCGTGAACACCACCACCGACCGCGGCACGCTCGGCAAGGTGAAGAAGGCCGTGATCCGGGCCGGCGGCACCGTCGTGGTCTCGTACGACAAGATCGGCGTCGTCGTCGCGCACTCGAAGAACCCCGAGTTCGCCAAGGCGCTGCGCGCGGTGCCGGGCGTGGAGTCGGCGGGTGCCACGCGCACCGCGCCGCTGAAGTCCGCGGCCACCACCGAGTACGGCAAGCCGGAGAAGCTGAAGCTGTCCAAGGACGGCGCGCGCTCGCTGGCCGCCGGCTCGGCCGCCAGCGGCCAGGAGCCGCTGGAGGGCCTGCAGTGGGACCTCGGCGCGATCAACGCCGACAAGGCCGCCAAGGTCAACCCGGGCAGCAAGAACGTCACGGTCGCCGTCATCGACACCGGTGTGGACGACACCCACCCGGACATAGCCCCGAACTTCTCCAGGAGCCAGTCCGCCAGCTGCGTCTCCGGCAAGGCCGACACCAGCGCCGGCGCATGGCGCCCGTTCAACCCGGACGAGGACTACCACGGCACGCACGTGGCCGGTTCCATAGCCGCGGCCCGCAACGGCGTCGGCGTTGCCGGTGTCGCTCCGGGCGTGAAGGTCTCCGGCATCAAGGTGTCCACCCCGAAGGACAGCTTCTTCTACGCGGAGAGCGTCGTCTGCGCGTTCGTCTTCGCCGCCGACCACGGCGTCGCGGTGACGAACAACAGCTACTACGTCGACCCGTGGATGTTCAACTGCCCGGACAACGCCGACCAGAAGGCGATAGCCGACGCGGTCGGCCGGGCCTCGAAGTACGCCCAGGACAAGGGCGCGGTCAACGTCGCCTCCGCGGGCAACTCCAACTTCGACCTGGCGGCCAAGGAGATCACCGACGCCTCCAGCCCGAACGACTCCACCCCGGCGTCGCGCAAGATCGACCCGAAGAAGTGCCTCGACGTGCCCGCCCAGCTCCCGGGCGTCGTCACCGTCGCGGCCACCGGTGTGAAGTCGCAGAAGTCGTTCTACTCCAACTACGGCCTCAACGCCGTGGACGTCGCGGCCCCCGGCGGCGACTCGTACCAGGTGCCCGAGCTGCCCGCCAAGGACGGCCGCATCCTGTCCACGATGCCGGGCGGCGACTGGGGCTACCTGCAGGGCACCTCGATGGCCGGCCCGCACGTGGCGGGTGTGGCGGCGCTGATGAAGAGCGCCCACCCCAAGGCCAGCCCGCAGGAGATCCAGTGGCTCCTCAAGGCGCAGGCGAAGAACCCGGGCTGCCCGACGACGGCGTACGACCCGGACGGGAAGGGTAGCTGGAAGGCCGCCTGCACCGGCACCAAGCACAACAACAGCTTCTACGGCTACGGCATCGTCGACGCCCTGGCGGCGGTCCAGGACTGACCCGGCAGCTGACCGGTGGAGGGGCCGGGCGGGCGCGGCCGCCCCGCCCCCCCCCCCCCCCCGCCCGGGCCCCCCCCCCCCGGGCCCCCCGCCCCCCCCCCCGCCCCCCCGCGCAGTGGGGGCCCGAAAGGGTGGAGG
>NZ_JBFADG010000041.1:0-30642 GCF_040641275.1 Streptomyces sp. NPDC021096
GAACAGCGCCACCTCGACCGCGAACAACGCAGGCTGCGTAAACCCGGTCTCGCTCAGCGCACCGGCGTCATCGCCGAACAGCACCTCCCGCAGCGGGCGCTCCAGCTCCACGTCGAACCGGGCGAGCGCCGCGTCCAGCGCCTCCGCGAACACCGGGAACCGGCCGTACAGCTCACGGCCCATCCCCAGTCGCTGCGAACCCTGGCCGGAGAACAGGAACGCCGACTTGCCGGCGACCGCGTCGGCGACGCCGCGCGCGGCCTCCGCGATCGTTCCCTCTCCGTCGGCCAGGAGCACCGCGCGGTGGGCGAACGTCGACCGGCCCGTGGCCAGGGAGTATCCGACGTCGACGGTGGAACGGGCCGGCTCCGCCGCGGCGAACGACGTGAGCCGTTCGATCTGTGCCCGCAGCGCCTCGGGCGTCTTGCCGGAGACCGGCCACGGCACCACGGCCGGCACGATGTCCGGTGCGATGTCCGGTGCGGTGTCTGGTGCCGTCTCCTCCGTCTCACCGGCTTCGGTGGGCGAGGGGGCCTGCTCGACGATGACGTGGGCGTTCGTACCGCTGACGCCGAAGGCGGACACGCCTGCCCGGCGCGGGCGTCCCGTCTCCGGCCACGCCAGCTGCTCCTGGACGAGCGACACCGCGCCGTCCGACCAGTCGACGTGCGAGGAGGGGGCGTCGACGTGCAGCGTCCTGGGCAGCGTGCCGTGCCGCATCGCCATGACCATCTTGATGACGCCGGCGACGCCCGCCGCGGCCTGGGTGTGCCCCAGGTTCGACTTGACCGCGCCGAGGAGCAGCGGACGTTCCCGGTCGCGGCCGTACGCCGCGATCAGGGCGTGGGCCTCGATGGGGTCGCCGAGGGTGGTGCCGGTGCCGTGGGCCTCCACGGCGTCGACGTCCGAGGGGGCCAGGCCGGCGTCGGCGAGGGCCTGGCGGATCACGCGCTGCTGTGCGCGTCCGTTGGGGGCGGTCAGGCCGTTGGAGGCGCCGTCCTGGTTGACGGCCGCGCCGCGCACGATGCCGAGGACGTGGTGTCCGTTGCGGCGGGCGTCGGAGAGCCGTTCCAGTACGAGCATGCCGGCGCCCTCGGACCATGCGGTGCCGTCCGCCGAGTCGGCGAACGCCTTGCACCGGCCGTCGGGGGCCAGCCCGCCCTGCGCCGTGAACTCGACGAAGGCGTCGGGGCTGGACATCACCGTGACGCCGCCGGCGAGCACGAGGGAGCATTCGCCGCTGCGCAGGGCCCGCGAGGCCATGTGCAGGGCGACCAGGGAGGAGGAGCAGGCGGTGTCGACGGTCACGGCCGGGCCCTCGAGGCCCAGCGTGTAGGACAGGCGTCCGGACATGATGCTCGCCGTATTGCCGGTGGCGACGTGTCCCTGGACGTCGGTGGTGCCCCTGCGCAGCACCGAGGTGTAGTCCTGGCCGTTGGTGCCGACGTAGACGCCGGTCTGGCTGCCGCGCAGCCCGGTGGGGTCGATGCCGGCGCGTTCCAGGGCCTCCCAGGTGGTCTCGAGCAGCAGGCGCTGCTGCGGGTCCATCGCGATGGCTTCGCGCGGGGAGATGCCGAAGAAGGGGGCGTCGAAGCGGCCGACGCCTTCGAGGAAGCCGCCTTCGAGGGTGGCGGAGGTGCCTCGGGCAAGGGTGTCCAGGTCCCAGCCGCGGTCGGCCGGGAATCCGGAGATCGCGTCCTCGCCGTGGGACAGCAGGCGCCACAGGTCCTCGGGGGTTTCCACGCCGCCGGGGAAGCGGCAGCTCATGCCCACGATCGCGATGGGGTCGTCGTCGACGGCCCGCGCGGCCGGTGCCGTGGTGTCCTGTTCGGGCATCGAGCCGAGGAGCTCGGTGAGGAGGAATTCGGACAGGGCGAGCGGGGTGGGGTAGTCGTAGACGAGCGTCGCCGGCAGGCGCAGGCCCGTCGTCGCCGTGAGGGCGTTGCGCAGTTCGACGGTGGTCAGCGAGTCGAAGCCGAGGTCGCTGAACGCCTGGTCGGCGCCGATGGTGTTGGCGTCGGAGTGGCCGAGGACCGCGGCGACCTGGCCGCGCAGGAGGTCCAGGACGAACCGTGCGCGTGCCGTCTCGGACAGGCCCGCCAGCCGCTGCCGCAGCGCCGGCTCCGCCGGAGTCGTACCGTCCGTGCCGCCGCCGACGGCGGTGAGGGCGTGGCGTACCTCGGGCAGGTCGCCGACGAGGGGGTTGGGCCGGAGCGCGGCGAAGACCGTGGCGAAGCGGTCCCAGTCGATGTCGGCGACGGTGAGGGCCGTGTCGTCGTGTTCGATGGCGTGCTGCAGTGCGGAGAGGGCGAGTTGCGGTGCCATGGGGGTGAAGCCGCCACGGCGTACGCGGTTTTCGACGCCCGCTCCGTCGACGGCCATGCCTGCCTCGGCCCAGGGGCCCCAGGCGAGCGAGGTCGCGGGCAGGCCGTGGGCCCGCCGGTGTTCCGCGAACGCGTCGAGGAAGGCGTTGGCGGCGGCGTAGTTGCCCTGTCCGGCGGCGCCGAGGGTGCCCGCGGTCGAGGAGAACAGGACGAAGGCGCTCAGGCCGAGGTCCCGCGTCAGCTCGTGCAGGTTCACCGTCGAGGTGATCTTCGCGCGCAGTACGGCCGAGAACTTCTCGGGGGTCAGGGCGTCGAGGACGCCGTCGTCGACCACGCCGGCGGTGTGGATGACCGCGGTGAGCGGGAGGTCCTCGGGCACACCGGCCAGCACGGCCGCGAGGGCGTCGCGGTCCGCGGTGTCGCAGGCGGCCAGGGTGACCTGGGTGCCGAGTGCGGTGAGCTCGGTGCGGAGCTCTTCGGCGCCCGGTGCCTGCGGGCCCCGGCGGCTGACGAGCAGCAGGTGCTCGGCGCCCCGGCCCGCCAGCCAGCGGGCGACGTGGCCGCCCAGTCCGCCGGTGCCGCCGGTGATCAGCACGGTGCCGGTGGGGGCGAACTCGTTCGGCGTGGCGCTCTCGCCGACGGGGTGACGGGTCAGGCGGCGTACGAACGTTCCCGAGGGCCGGACGGCGATCTGGTCCTCGCCGTCGGTACCGGCGAGGACGCCCGCCAGGCGGCGGAGCGTGGTCTCGTCGAGCGTGCCCGGCAGGTCCACCAGGCCGCCCCAGCGCTGCGGCTGCTCCAGGCCGACGACGCGGCCCAGGCCCCATACGGCCGACTGCGCCGGTGCGGTGAGGTGCTCGGAGCGGCCGACGGCGACGGCTTCGCGGGTCACGCACCACAGGGGTGCGTCGATGCCGGCGTCGCCGAGCGCCTGCACGGCTGCCGCCGTGAGCAGCAGGCCGGTGGGGGCGTCCGGCTGCGTGGCCGTCGCGTCCTCGTGCAGGGCGAGCAGGGACAGGACGCCGGTGAAGCCGGTGTCGGATGCGGCCAGTTCCCGCAGTCGGTGGGCCAGGGCGTCCCGGTCGTGGTCGGCGACCTCGACGCGGACGGTCCCGGTGCCCAGGGCGTCGACGACGGAGCCGGTCCAGTCCTGATCGGCCGTGCCTGCGGGGGCGAGGACCAGCCACGTCCCCGTGGGGTGTGCCGTCGGGGCGCCGGTCAGGGGCTTCCAGACGGACCGGTAGCGCCAGCTGTCGACGGTGGACTGTGCGCGGCGCCGGCGGCGCCACGACGACAGTGCGGGCACCACGGCGGTCAGGGTGTCGTCGTCGAGTTCGAGGGAGGACCCCAGCGACGACAGGTCGGCACGTTCCACCGCCGACCAGAATTCGGCGTCCACCGGGTCGGCCGGGGCGTGCCCCGCCGTCGCGGAGCCCGCGATGGCCTCCGGCCAGTAGCGCTGCCGCTGGAACGGGTAGGTCGGCAGGTCGACGCGGCGTACGGCGCTGTCGGCGAACACGCCGTTCCAGTCCACCTTCGCGCCGTGCACGTACAGCCGTGCGAGGGCGCTCGTGAGCGCGGGGGCCTCGGGGCGGTCGCGGCGCAGTGCCGGGACTCCGGCGATCTGCGACGCCTCGTCGAGGGTCTCCCGGGCGGCGCCGGTGAGGACGCCGTCGGGGCCGAGTTCGAGGAAGGCGGTCATGCCCAGGTCGGCGAGCCGGCGCACGGCGTCGGCGAAGCGGACCGTGGCGCGGACCTGTCCGACCCAGTACTCCGGGGAGCACAGCTGCTCGGTCGTGGCGAGCTCGCCGGTGACGGTGGAGACGAGCGCGACCGTCGGAGCGTGGTAGGTCACGCCTGCGGCGACGCGGGCGAAGTCCTCCAGCATGGCGTCCATGTGGGGCGAGTGGAAGGCATGGCTCACCCGCAGTCGCCGGGTCCGGCGTCCGTCCGCCCCGAAGTGGGCGGCGATCGCGTCGACCGCGTCCTCGTCGCCCGCGACGACCAGCGAGGTGGGGCCGTTGACGCCTGCTACGGAGACGCGGTCCTCCTGCCCCGTCAGCAGCGGCAGGACCTCGTCCTCGCTCGCCTCCAGCGCGACCATGGCTCCGCCGGCGGGAAGGGCGGCCATCAGCCGGCCGCGTGCGGCGACCAGCGTGCAGGCGTCCTCCAGGGAGAGCACGCCCGCCGCGTGCGCGGCGGCGAACTCGCCGATGGAGTGGCCGGTGACGTAGTCGGGGCGCAGGCCCCACGACTCGACGAGGCGGAACAGTGCCACTTCGATCGCGAAGAGGGCGGGCTGGGTGTAGGCGGTGCCGTCGAGCAGCGCGGCCTCGGGCGTGCCCGGCTCGGCGAACAGCACGTCGCGCACGGGGCGGTCCAGCTCGGTGTCGAGGCAGGCCAGGACGGAGTCCAGCGCGTCGGCGTACACCGGGAACCGGTCGTAGAGCTCCCGGCCCATCTGCGGCCGCTGGCTGCCCTGGCCGGTGAACAGGAACGCGAGCCTGCCCCGGCCGGTGCGGCCGGTGACGAGGTGGCTGTCGGGCGTGCCGTCGCGCAGGGCCTCCAGGGCCCGTACGAGCGTGTCGCGCTCGGCGGTGACCACGGCCGCGCGGTGGTCCAGGCTCGCCCGGGTGGTGGCCAGCGAGCGGGCCAGGTCGGTCAGGGGCAGTGCGGGCCGGACTTCGACGAGCGACAGCAGTCGCTCCGCCTGCGCCCGCAGCGCCGTCTCGGTGCGTGCGGAGAGCACCAAGGGTACGGTGCCGGGCTCGGCGGGAGCTTGTGCTTCCGCTTCCTCGGCGGGCGCTTCGGGGGCCTGTTCGAGGACGGTGTGGACGTTGGTGCCGCTGAGTCCGAAGGAGGAGACGCCGGCGCGGCGCGGGCGGCCGGTCTGCGGCCATTCGCTCTGCTCGGTCAGCAGGCGGATGGCGCCTGAGGCCCAGTCGACGTGGGACGAGGGTTCGTCGATGTGCAGGGTCCGGGGGACGGTGGCGTGGCGCATGGCCATGACCATCTTGATGACGCTGGCCACGCCGGACGCCATCTGGGTGTGGCCGATGTTGGACTTGACCGAGCCCAGGAGCAGGGGCCGCTCGCGGTCCTGGCCGTAGGTGGCCAGGAGGGCCTGGGCCTCGATGGGGTCGCCGAGCTTGGTACCGGTGCCGTGGCCGTCCACGACGTCGACGTCGGCCGCGCTCACGCCGGCGTTGGCGAGAGCCTGACGGATGACGCGCTGCTGCGAGGGGCCGTTGGGGGCGGTCAGGCCGTTGGAGGCGCCGTCCTGGTTGACGGCACTGCCGCGGACGACCGCGAGGACCTGGTGGCCGTTGCGCAGGGCGTCGGAGAGCCGCTCGACGAGCACCAGGCCGACACCTTCGGCCAGGCTCATGCCGTCGGCGGCCTCGGAGTAGGCCTTGCAGCGGCCGTCGGCCGCCATGGCGCGCTGGCGGCTGAAGCCGACGAAGGCGTTGGGCGTGGCCATGATGCTCACGCCGCCGGCCAGGGCCAGGGAGCTCTCGCCGTTGCGCAGCGACTGGCACGCCAGGTGCAGGGCGACCAGCGACGACGAGCAGGCGGTGTCGAGGGTGACCGCCGGCCCTTCGAGACCGAAGGTGTAGGAAAGGCGGCCGGACAGGACGCTGGAGATGGTGCCGGTGATCAGGTGTCCCTCGGCGCCTTCGGGGCCCGCGCCTCCGGAGGTGTAGTCCTGGTAGCTGGCTCCGATGAAGGTGCCGGTCAGGCTGCCGCGGAGGGAGGCGGGGTCGATGCCGGCCCGCTCCAGGGCCTCCCAGGCGGTTTCGAGCAGCAGGCGCTGCTGCGGGTCCATCGCGAGGGCCTCGCGGGGCGAGATGCCGAAGAATCCGGCGTCGAAGTCCGCCACGTCGTGGAGGAATCCGCCGCGGGTGGAGTACGTCTTGCCGGGCCGGTCGGGGTCCGGGTCGTACAGTCCGTCGGTGTCCCAGCCCCGGTCGAGGGGGAACTCGGTGATGGCGTCGCCGCCCGCGGCGACGAGGTCCCACAGCTGCTCGGGGGAGCTGATGCCGCCCGGGTAGCGGCAGCTCATGCCGATGATGGCGATGGGCTCGTCGCTGGCGGCGGACGTGCTGACCGGCGCCGCGGTCTCGGCGCGCGCTCCGGCGATCTGGCCGCGCAGGTACTCCACGAGCGCGAGGGGGTTGGGGTAGTCGAACACCATGGTGCTCGGCAGGGTCAGCCCCGTCACCGTGGACAGCCGGTTGCGCAGGTCCACGGCGGTGAGGGAGTCGAAGCCGACGTCGCGGAAGGCCCGCTGTTCGGAGAGGACGTCGGGCGAGGCGTGGCCGAGGACAGTCGAGGCCTCCGCGCGGACCAGGTCGAGCAGGGCCCGGTCCTGCTCGACGGGGGGCAGGGCGAGGAGCCGGGAGACGAACTCGCTGTCCGTGGCGGGGGCGGCGGTCTCCTCCTCCAGCCGCTGGACGTCGGGGACGTCCTCGAACAGCGGGGTGGGCCGCCCGGAGGTGAAGACCGGGTAGTAGCGCTCCCAGTCGATGTCGGCGATCGACAGGACGGTCTCGTCGTGGTCAAGGGCCTGTCGCAGTCCGGCCAGGGCCAGCTGCGGGTCCATGAACACCAGGCCGCTGCGGCGGATCTGCGACGGGTCGACCCGGCCGAGCTTGATGTCGTCGGCCCAGATGCCCCACGAGATGGACGTCGCGCAGGCGCCGCGGGCGCGGCGGTGCTCCGCGAGCGCGTTGAGGTAGGCGTTGGCGGCGACGTAGGCGGCGTGCGCTCCGCTGCCCCACATGCCGGCGGTGGAGGAGTACAGGACGAAGGCGTCGAGCTCGTCGTCGTCGAGGAGTTCGTCGAGGTGGCGGGCGCCTTGGACCTTGGCGTCGACGACCTTGGCGAAGGCGTCGAGGCCGGTCTCGGCGAGCGGCGCCAGTTCGATGACGGCGGCGGTGTGGACGACGGTGCGGACGGTGTGCCCGTCGGCCTTGAGCCGGTCGAGGAGGCCCGCGACCGCGTCCCGGTCGGTCAGGTCGCAGGCGACGACGGTGGCTTCGCAGCCCTGCTCGGTGAGCTGCTCGACGAGTTCGGCGGCGCCGGGGGCGTCCATGCCCCGGCGGCTGGTCAGGACGATGTGCCCGGCGCCCTGCTCGACGAGCCAGCGTGCCAGGTGGGGCGCCAGCGTGCCGGTGCCGCCGGTGACCAGGGTGGTGCCCCGCGGCGACCAGGCGCGTGCCGGGGCGGAGTCGGCGGAGGTGGCGCGCACGACGCGCCGGGCGAGGACGCCCGAGGGGCGGATGGCCAGTTGGTCCTCGCCGGTGCGGCCGGCGAGGACGGCCGCCAGTCGTTCGCCGGCGCGCCGGTCGAGCTGCTCGGGCAGGTCGACCAGACCGCCCCAGCGCTGCGGGTGCTCCAGCGCCGCCGTCCAGCCCAGGCCGTGGATCTGGGCCTGGACGGGCCGGGTCAGCCGGTCCGAGCGGCCCGTGGAGACCGCGCCGCGCGTCAGGCACCACAGGGGCGCGTCGATGCCGGCGTCCCCGAGGGCCTGGACGAGGGTGACGGTCAGGGCCAGCCCCCGGGACAGCTGGGGGTACAGCTCGCCTGGTGCCTCGTCGTCCGCGAGCAGCGAGACCACTCCCGTGAACGCGGCGGTGTCCGGCGCGTCGCCGAGCTCGGCCAGTCGTGCGGTCAGGGTGGCCCGGTCGAGGCAGGAGTCGTCGAGCAGCAGGCGGTGGACGTCCGCCCCGTGCGCGGTCAGTGCGGCTTCGACGTCAGCATCGGCGATGCCGTCGGCGGTGACGACCAGCCAGGTGCCGGTCAGCGCCGCGGTGGGCAGGCCGCTGAGCGGCTTCCATGTGGCGCGGTAGCGCCAGGAGTCCACGGTGGAGCGGTCGCGGCGGCGACGGCGCCAGTCGGAGAGTGCGGGAAGGACGGGTGCGAGGGAGGTTCCGTCGACGCGCAGGCTGGAGGCCAGGGACTCGACGTCCTCCTGCTCGACGGCGGCCCAGAACTCGCTGTCCGCCGGGTCCGCTTCGGCCTGGGAGCGCGGCTTGGCGGGGATGGCCCACAGGTGTTCGCGCTGGAAGGCGTAGGTGGGCAGGTCGACCCGTCGGGTGCCGCTGTCGGCGAAGATCCGGGCCCAGTCCGTGCGCACGCCCCGGACGAAGGCTTCGGCGAGGGAGGTCAGGAACCGGTCGGTGCCGCCCTGGTCGCGCCGGAGCGTCCCGAGCACGGCCGCCCGGCCGCCGGCGTCCTCCACGGTGGCCTGGACACCCATGGTCAGCACCGGGTGGGAGCTGACCTCGATGAACACCCGGTGTTCCTGGCCGAGCAGTTCCCGGATCGCCGGCTCGAAGCGCACGGTCTGGCGCAGGTTGCGGTACCAGTACCGGGCGTCGAGGGCGGTGGTGTCGAGCCAGTCGCCCGTCACCGTCGAGAAGAACGGCACCTGGGCGGACTGCGGCCGCACCGGGGCGAGGGTCGTCAGCAGTTCGTCACGCAGCAGCTCGACCTGGGCGGAGTGCGAGGCGTAGTCCACCGCGATCCGCCGGGGGCGGATGTCCTCGGCGGTCAGGGCGGCCATCAGGCTCTCGAGCGGCTCCGGTGCGCCGGAGACGACGACCGCTCCCGGTCCGTTGACGGCGGCGATGGAGATGTCGCCGTCGAAGGCGCGCAGGCGCTCCTCGACCTCGGCGGCCGGCAGCGGCACCGACACCATGCCGCCGGATCCGGCCAGCACGCGGGCGATGGCCTGGCTGCGCAGGGCCACGACGCGCGCCGCGTCCTCCAGCGACAGCGCTCCGGCGACGGCGGCCGCGGCGATCTCGCCCTGGGAGTGGCCGACCACGGCGTCCGGGGAAACCCCGTAGGAGCGCCAGAGCGCGGCCAGGGAGACCATGACGGCGAACGAGGCGGGCTGGACGACGTCGACACGGTCCAGGGAGGGGGCGCCCTCGGCCTGGCGGAGCACGTCGACGAGCGACCAGTCGACGAACGCCGACAGCGCGGCCGCGCACTCGTGCAGGCGCTCGGCGAAGACCGGGGACTCCTCCAGCAGGCGTGCGCCCATTCCCAGCCACTGCGAGCCCTGGCCGGGGAAGACGAAGACGACCTTGCCGTCGACATCGACCGTGCCGTGGACGGCGGCGGCCGACGACTCGCCGGCGGCCAGGGACCGCAGCTCGCCCAGGAGCTCGTCGGTGCCGGTGCCGACGACCACCGCGCGGTGGTCGAAGACGGTACGGGAGGTGACCAGGGCGTGGCCGACATCGGCCGGCCGCGTCTGTGGGGCGGCCTCGAGATGGGCGGCGAGGCGGGCGGCCTGGGCGCGCAGGGCGCCGGGCGTGCGCGCGGACAGCACCCACGGGAGGGCGCCGGCCGGAGCCGCCTCCGTGGCGGGGGCCTGCTGTTCCTGCTCGCGCGGTGCCTCTTCGAGGACCGCGTGGGCGTTGGTGCCGCTGATGCCGAAGGAGGAGACCGCGCAGCGGCGCGGCCGCTCCCCTTCCCGCCAGTCGAGGTGCTCGGTCAGCAGGGACACCGTGCCGGGCGTCCAGTCGATGTGGGAGGACGGCTCATCGGCGTGCAGGGTGCGCGGCAGGGTGCCGTGCCGCATCGCCATGACCATCTTGATCACACCGGCGACGCCCGCCGCCGACTGGGTGTGACCGATGTTGGACTTGACCGAGCCCAGCAGCAGCGGGCGCTGCGGGTCGCGGTCCTGGCCGTAGGTGGCCTGGAGGGCCTGGGCCTCGATGGGGTCGCCGAGCGCGGTGCCGGTGCCGTGCGCCTCCACGACGTCGATGTCCGCCGTGGTGAGGCCCGAGTTGGTCAGGGCCTGCCGGATGACGCGCTGCTGCGAGGGGCCGTTGGGCGCGGTGAGCCCGTTCGAGGCACCGTCCTGGTTGATGGCGGAGCCGCGGACCACGGCGAGGATCTCGTGGCCGTTGCGGCGGGCGTCGGAGAGGCGTTCCAGGACGAGGATGCCCACGCCCTCGGCGAGGGTCATGCCGTCGGCGGCCTCGGAGAAGGCCTTGCAACGGCCGTCCTGCGCGAGTGCCCTCTGCCGGCTGAAGACGATGAACGGGTTGGGGTTGGTCATGACGGTCGCGCCGCCGGCCAGGGCGAGGGAGCTCTCGCCGTTGCGCAGCGACTGGCACGCCAGATGCAGCGCCACCAGGGACGAGGAGCAGGCCGTGTCCACGGTGACCGCGGGGCCTTCCAGCCCGAACAGGTAGGCCAGGCGCCCGGACAGGACGCTGGGGCTGGTGCCGGTGACCGCGTGGCCGGCGGAGCTGTCGTCGAGGCCGAGCCCGTACTCCTGGTAGGTCGAGCCGATGAACGTGCCGGTCGGGCTGCCGTGGACGGAGACGGGGTCGATGCCGGCCTGTTCGAAGGCCTCCCAGGTGGTTTCCAGCAGCAGGCGCTGCTGGGGGTCCATCGTCAGCGCTTCACGCGGCGAGATGCCGAAGAAGCCGGCGTCGAACTCGCCCGCGTCGTGCAGGAAGCCGCCCTGGGTGGAGTACGTCTTGCCGGGCTGTTCGGGATCCGGGTCGTACAGGTCCGTGCCGTCCCAGCCGCGGTTGACGGGGAAGTCGCTGATGGCGTCCACGCCTTCGGACACCAGCTCCCAGAACTGCTGGGGTGAGCGGACGCCGCCGGGGAAGCGGCAGCTCATGCCCACGATGGCGATCGGCTCGTCGAAGCCGCCCGCCGGTACGGCCGCCGGGGCCGCGGGGGCGGCGCCCGCGCCGAGGATCTGTGTGCGCAGGAACTTCGCCAGTGCGATGGGGGTCGGGTAGTCGAAGGCCATCGTGCTGGGCAGGGCCAGTCCGGTCGCCGTGGCGAGCCTCTTGCGCAGCTCGACCGCGGTGAGCGAGTCGAAGCCCGCCTCGCGGAAGGCGCGCCGCTCGCTCACGCCCTCGACGGAGGTGTGGCCGAGGACGACGGCCGCCTCGGCGCGCACCAGGTCGACCAGCAGCCGGTGCTGGTCGCTCTCGCTCAGGCCGTGGAGGCGTCCGGCGAATTCCGAGGCGGCGCGGTCGCCCTGCTGGTCGGGCTGTTCGAGCGCGCGTACGTCGGCCAGTTCGTCGAAGAGGACGCTGGGCCGCGAGGAGGTGAAGACGGGGTGGTAGCGCTCCCAGTCGACGTCGGCGACGGTCACCGTCACATCGTGCTGGACGACCGCGCGGCGCAGCTCGGTGATGGCGTTGCGCGGTGCGAGGAACCGCAGGCCGCGGCGCAGCAGGTTGTCCGCCATGGCTTCGTGCGTGGCCATTCCGGCCTCGGCCCAGGGGCCCCATGCCACGGAGGTCGCCGTCAGGCCGCGTGCGGAGCGGTGCTCGGCGAGGGCGTCGAGGTAGGCGTTGGCCGCGCCGTAGGCGCTCTGGCCCGCGCTGCCCCATACGCCGGCGATCGAGGAGAACAGGACGAAGAAGTCGAGCCGGTGCTCGCCGAGGAGGTCGTCCAGGTGGGCGGCGCCGAGCATCTTGGCGGCCATCATGTCGGTGACGTCGGCCAGTGAGGTCTCGGCCAGCGGTGCGGCCTGGCCGACGCCGGCGGCGTGGATGACACCGGTCAGCGGCAGGTCCGCGGGGATGGCGGCCAGGACGGCGGCCAGCTGGTCGCGGTCGGCGGCGTCGCAGGCGGCGAGGGTGACGCGGGCGCCCAGGTCCTCCAGCTCCGCGCGCAGCTCCGCGGCGCCGGGCGCGTCGGGGCCACGGCGGCTGGTCAGGACGAGGTGCCGGGCTCCGCTGCGGGCGAGCCAGCGGGCGACCTCGGCTCCGAGGCCGCCGGTGCCGCCGGTGACGAGCACGGTGCCGTCGGCGGTGAAGTCCTCGGCCTGGGGCAGTTCGTGGACGGTGTGGCGCACGAGCCGCCGGCCGAGCGTGCCGGTGGCACGGACGGCGATCTGGTCTTCACCGGACTGTGCGGCGAGGGCGCTGACCAGTTGCTGGGTGGCCGGCGCGTCCAGGACGGGCGGCAGGTCGATCAGTCCGCTCCACGGCTGGGGGTGTTCCAGCGCGGCGATCCGGCCCAGGCCCCATGCGGCGGCCTGGACGGGGTGGGTGAGCGGATCGGCGGGGCCGGTGGAGACGGCTCCGCGCGTGAGCATCCACACGGGGGCGGACAGACCGGTGTCGGCCAGTGCCTGGGTGAGGACGACGCTGAGGGCGAGGCCGGTCGGCAGCTCGGTGCCGAGCGGGCCCGGCCGGTCGGCCAGCGGCAGCAGGGACAGGACGCCGGAGACGTTCCCGACGGCTTCCAGGCGCGTGGTGAGCTCGGCGCGGTCCCGGCAGGACGCGTCCAGGACGAGTCGCTCGAACTGGGCTCCGTGTCCGCGCAGGGCGTCCAGGATCTCGTCGGCGTCGATGTCCTCGGTGGTGACGGCCAGCCAGGTGCCGTCCAGCACCGGCGCCGCGCTCGCGCGGACGGGCTTCCACTCCACCCGGTAGCGCGCCGTGTCCAGGAGGGACTTCTCGTGGCGGTGCTGCCGCCAGGACGACAGGGCCGGGAGCAGGGCGTAGAGCGAGGCGTGCTGTTCGTCGCGCAGCCCGAGGAGCGTGGCGAGCTCGCCCGCGTCGCCGCGTTCGACCGCGCCCCACAGCTCGGCGTCCGCCGGGTCGGCGGTCTGCTGGGCGCCGGGGGCGGCCTCGAGCTCGGGCCAGTAGCGCTCGTGCTGGAAGGCGTAGGTGGGCAGCTCGACGGGGCGGGCACCGGTGCCGGCGAAGAACGCCGGCCAGTCGACGGTGATGCCGCGTACGTGGAGGCGGCCGAGCGCCGCGACGATCGCCTGGTCCTCCGGGCGGTCGGTGCGCAGCACCGGGACAAGGTCGGCGTCGGTGTCGTCGCCGAGGGTGTCCTGGGCGAGGGCGGACAGGACGCCGTCGGGGCCGAGTTCGAGGAAGGTGGCGGCACCGGCGGCCTGCGCGGTGCGCACGCCGTCGGCGAACCGGACGGTGCGCCGCACGTGTTCGACCCAGTAGTCGGGCGAGCACAGCTCTTCCGCGGTGGCGATCTTTCCGGTCAGGTTGGACACGACCGGGATGGCTGGTGCCGTGAAGGCGATGCCTTCGGCGACGCGGCGGAAGTCCTCCAGCATGGGTTCCATGCGCGGCGAGTGGAAGGCATGGCTCACCCGCAGCCGCTTGGTTTTGCGTCCCTGGGCCTGGAAGTGGGCGGCGATGTCGGCGGTCGCCTGCTCGTCTCCGGCGATGACGACGGCGGTGGGGCCGTTGACAGCGGCGAGCGAGACCTCGTCCTCGCGCCCGGCGAGCAGCTCGGCGACCTCGTCCTCGGTGGCCTGCAGGGAGATCATCGCCCCGCCGGCCGGCAGGGCCTGCATCAGTCGTGCCCGGGCAGCCACCAGCTTGGCGGCGTCGGGCAGGGACATCACGCCGGCGGCGTGGGCGGCGGCGATCTCACCGATGGAGTGGCCGAGGAGGTGGTCAGGGCGTACGCCCCAGGACCGCAGCAGGCGGTAGAGGGCGACCTCGACGGCGAACAGCGCCGGCTGGGTCCAGCCGGTCTCGCCCAGCAGCTCCGCCTCGGGGCTGTGGGGGGCGGCGAAGAGGACGTCCTTCAGGGGGCGGTCCAGGAGGGGGTCGAGCTCGGCGGCCACCGCGTCGAGGGCTTCGGCGAACGCGGGGAAGCGTGCGGAGAGCTCGCGGCCCATGCCGGGCCGCTGGCTGCCCTGCCCGGCGAACAGCAGGGTCAGCTTTCCGGCGCCGCCGGTCTCGCCCTCGGTCAGGGCGGGGTCGGGGCGGTCGGTGGCCAGGGCGGTCAGGGACCGCAGGAGTGCGTCCCGGTCACCGATGACGACCGCGCGCTGCTCGAAGGCGGAGCGGGAGGTGGCGAGCGACAGGCCGACGTCGGCGGGTTCAAGTGCGGGGTGGGCGTCGACGAAGGACCGCAGGCGGGCGGCCTGTTCGCGCAGGGCGGCGCGGCTCTTGCCGGAGATCGTCCACGGTACGACGGCCGCTGCGGGGCGGTCGTCGCGTTCGGGCTCGGGCGGTGTGCCGGGGGCCTGCTCGATGATCACGTGGGCGTTGGTGCCGCTGATGCCGAAGGAGGACACACCGGCCCTGCGGGGCCGGCCCGCTTCGGGCCAGGACGTCTCCTCGGTGAGCAGTTCCACCGCTCCCGCGGTCCAGTCCACGTGCGAGGACGGCGTGCCGGCGTGGAGGGTGCGCGGGAGGACGCCGTGGCGCATGGCCAGGACCATCTTGATGACGCCGGCGACACCGGCGGCGGCCTGGGTGTGGCCGATGTTGGACTTGATCGACCCGAGCAGCAGGGGACGCTCGGGGTCGCGTTCCTGACCGTAGGTCGCGAGCAGCGCCTGGGCCTCGATGGGGTCGCCCAGGGTGGTGCCGGTGCCGTGGGCCTCCACGGCGTCGACGTCGGCGACGGACAGGCCGGCGCCGGCCAGGGCCTGGCGGATGACGCGCTGCTGCGAGGGGCCGTTGGGGGCGGTGAGCCCGTTCGAGGCGCCGTCCTGGTTGACGGCGGAGCCGCGGACCACGGCGAGGACGCGGTGGCCGTTGCGCCGCGCGTCGGAGAGCCGTTCGAGGACGAGCACGCCGACACCCTCGGACCAGCCGACGCCGTCGGCACTGTCCGAGAACGCCTTGCACCGGCCGTCCGGGGAGAGGCCGCGCTGCCGGGAGAACTCGATGAGGGAGGTGGGGGTCGACATCACCGTGACGCCGCCGGCCAGGGCCAGCGAGCACTCGCCGGAGCGCAGGGCCTGCATGGCCCAGTGCATCGCGACCAGCGACGACGAGCACGCGGTGTCGACGGTGACGGCGGGACCCTCCAGACCGAGGGCGTAGGACACCCGGCCGGAGGCGATGCTCGGTGAGGTGCCGCTGCCCTGGTAGCCCTCGAACTGCCCGCCGGTGAGCGTGGCGGCGTAGTCGTTGTACATGACGCCGGCGAAGACGCCCGTCTGGCTGCCCCGCAGGGACACCGGGTCGATGCCGGCGCGCTCGACGGCCTCCCAGGAGGCTTCCAGCAGCAAGCGCTGCTGGGAGTCGGTGGCCAGGGCCTCGCGGGGGCTCATGCCGAAGAACGCCGGGTCGAACTGTGCGGCGTCGTGCAGGAAGCCGCCGAAGCGGGTGTAGGTGGTGCCGAGGTGGTCGGGGTCCGGGTCGTAGAGCGCGTCCAGGTCCCAGCCGCGGTCGACGGGGAAGCCCGAGATGGCGTCGGTGCCCTCGCTGACGAGCCGCCACAGGTCCTCGGGCGAGGCGACGCCGCCCGGGTAGCGGCAGCTCATGCCGACGATCACGATGGGGTCCCGGTCGGTCGCGGCGCGGGGAGCGGTGACCGCGACGGCGGCTTCCGAGCCCATCAGCTCGCCGAGGACATGGCCGGCCAGTGCGGTGACCGTCGGATAGTCGAAGATCACGGTGGCGGCGGTGCGCAGGCCGGTCGCGGTGCTCAGCCGGTTGCGCAGTTCCACGGCGGTCAGGGAGTCGAAGCCCAGCTCCTGGAACGGCCGGGTCGGATCGACGTCCGCGGGAGTGGTGTGGCCGAGCACGGCGGCGACCTGGGTACGCACCAGCTCGAGCACCACGTCGGTGCGGTCCGCCTCCTCCAGCCGGGACAGGCGCTGGACCAGGCCGACCGCCGCTTCGGAACCCGAGAGCGCCGAGCGTCGGGCGGGGGTGCGGATGAGGCCGCGCAGCAGAGGCGGCACGTCGCCCTGGGCCCGCAGGACCGGCAGGTCCAGCCGGACGGGCAGCAGCACGGCCGCCCGGGTGGCGACGGCGGCGTCGAACAGCGCCACGCCCTGCTCTTCGGAGAGCGCGGGTGTGCCCATCCGGGCCAGGCGCTCCAGTTCGGCTCCGGAGAGGCCGCCGGTCATTCCGCCGGAGGGGGCCCACGGGCCCCAGCCGAGGGACAGTGCCGGCAGCCCGGCGCCGTGCCGCAGCTGGGCGAGGGCGTCGACGAAGGCGTTGGCGGCGGCGTAGTTGCCCTGGCCCGGGGCACCGATGGTGCCGGAGAGGGAGGAGAAGACGACGAACGCCGCCAGGTCCAGCTCCCGGGTGGCCTCGTGGAGGTTCCACACGGCGTCGGCCTTGGGGCGCAGGACCGCGTCGATCCGTTCGGGGGTGAGCGACTCGATGAGGCCGTCGTCGAGGGTGCCGGCGCTGTGCACGACCGCCGTCAGGGGGTGGTCGGCCGGGACCGTGGCGAGCAGGTGCCCGACGGCGTCGCGGTCGGCGAGGTCGCAGGCCTCGACGCGAACCTGTGCGCCGTGGCCGCTCAGTTCGGCGACCAGCTCCGCCGCGCCCTCGGCCGCGCCGCCGCGGCGGCTGACGAGCAGCAGGTGCCGTACGCCGCGCTCGGTGACCAGGTGCCGGGCGAGGACGCTGCCGAGGCCGCCGGTGCCACCGGTGATCAGCACCGTGCCGTCGGCGTTCCACGCCGCGGCGTCGGGGGCGGGGGTCACGCGGGCGCGCGCCAGCCGTGCGCCGAGTACGGCGCCGTCACGGACGACGGCCTGCGGTTCGGTGACGCCCAGGGCGTGCGGGGGCAGGGCGGGCAGGGACTCGCCGGGTTCGAGGTCGAGCAGGCCGAAGCGGCCGGGGTGTTCCGTCTGGGCGGAGCGCACCAGGCCCCAGACGGCCGCGGCGGCCGGGTCCGGCACGCTCTCGCCGTCGGCGGCGACGGCGCCGCGGGTGACGAAGACCAGCCGGGAGTCGGCGTAGCGCTCGTCGGTCAGCCAGGTCTGCAGCTGCTGCAGGACCCGGGAGGTGAGGTCATGGGCCGAGGCGACGACTCCTGTGGCGCTGTCGCCGGTGAGGGGGGCGAGCACGACGGCCGGGACGGCCGGTTCGCCGTCCTCGGTGAGCTCGAAGGAGCGCACGGGCAGGCCGTCCTGGGCCAGCGTGTCGAGGAGGCCGAAGGGGTCGGTCCCGAGCACGCCGATCGAGCCGGGCATGGCCGTATGACCGCGCAGGCGGGTCCAGCGCAGCTCGAACATGGCGTCACGCACCAGCGGAGCCGCGGCGCCCGTGTGCTGGTCGGGCTGTGCCCGCAGGACGAGCGAGCCCACCGAGGCGACGAGGCCGCCGGTGGTGTCGGTGACGGCGACGGACACGGCGTCGTCACCGGCCGGGGAGAGCTTCACGCGTACCGTGGCCGCGCCGCTCGCGTGCAGGGTGACGTCCTGCCACGAGAAGGGCAGGCCGCCGCGTACGTGCTCACCGAGGTCCACGAAGGCCGACGCGTGCAGGGTCGCGTCCAGCAGGGCGGGGTGGATGCCGAAGGCACCGGCGTCGGAGCCGGCGGTCTCGGGCAGGGCGACCTCGGCGAAGACGTCGTCTCCCCGGCGCCAGGCGGCGCGCAGGCCCTGGAACATGGGCCCGTAGGCGAAGCCCGTCTCGGCGACCCGGTCGTAGAAGCCGTCGAGCTCGAGCGGCTCTGCGTCCGCCGGGGGCCATGCGGTGGCGTCGAAGTCGGCGCGCTGCTCGCCGGAGGCCAGGATGCCCGCGGCGTGCTGGGTCCAGGGCTGCTCCTCGGCGCCGTCCGGGCGGGAGTGCAGGCTCAGGGTGCGGCGGCCGGACTCGTCCGGGCTGCCGACCCACACCTGTACCTGGACGCCGCCCTGCTCGGGCAGGATCAGCGGTGCGGCCAGGGTGAGTTCCTCCACCCGGTCGCAGCCGACCTCGTCGCCGGCGCGAATGGCCAGCTCCAGGAAGGCGGTGGCCGGCAGCAGCACCGCGCCGCGCACGGCGTGCTCGGCGAGCCAGGGATGGGTCTGCACCGAGAGCCGGCCGGTCAGCAGCAGACCGTCGGAGTTGGCCAGTGACACGGCCGCTGCGAGCAGCGGGTGATGTGCGGCGCCCATGCCGGCGGCGCGGACGTCACCGGCCTGCGTGAGGACGCCCTTGGGCCAGAAGCGGCGCCGCTGGAAGGCGTACGTCGGCAGGTCCACGCGCTGTGCTGCGGTGCCGGAGAAGTACTGCTCCCACTGGACGGGGACTCCGCGTACGTGCAGGCCGGCCGCGGCTGCCGTGGCGGTGTCGGTCTCCGGGCGGCCCGGCCGCAGCAGCGGCAGTGCCGCGGCGCTCTCGTGCGCGGTGCCGTCGGTGTCGTCCAGGCAGGCGCGGGCCATGGCGGACAGGACGCCGTCGGGGCCGAGTTCGAGGAAGGTGCCGGTGCCGTGGCCGGTCAGCCAGGCGATGGCGTCCGCGAACCGGACGGCCTGGCGGGCGTGGTCCACCCAGTAGCCGGCGGAGGTCAGCTGCTCGACCGTGGCGAGGGTGCCGGTCAGCGTCGACACGACCGGGATCACGGGCGCCTGCGGCGCAAGGGCCGCCACTACGGCCCGGAACTCCTCGAGCATGGGTTCCATGAGCGGGGAGTGGAAGGCGTGGGAGACGCGCAGCCGCTTGGTCTTGCGGCCCCGCTCCGTGAAGTGCTCCTCGATGGCGGCGCATTCGTCGGCGTCACCGGCGATGACGACGGCGTCCGGACCGTTGACGGCCGCGATGGAGACGCGGTCCGCGCGGGGCTCCAGCAAGGGCTGGATTTCCGCCTCGGTCGCCTGGAGGGAGACCATCGCCCCGCCGGCGGGCAGTGCCTGCATCAGACGGCCGCGGGCGACGACCAGGGCGGCGGCGTCGGCCAGGGAGAACACCCCGGCCACGTGGGCTGCGGCGATCTCACCGATCGAGTGCCCGGTGAGGAAGTCGGGCTTGACGCCCCACGACTCGACGAGCCGGTAGAGCGCGACCTCGACGGCGAACAGGGCGGCCTGTGCGTAGCCGGTCTCGTTCAGCAGCGCCGCTTCGGGCGAGCCCTCCGCGGCGAACAGCACGTCCTTCAGGGGCCGGTCGAGGCCGGTGTCCAGGTGGGCCAGTACCTCGTCGAGAGCATGGGCGAACGCCGGGAAGCGGTCGTACAGTTCACAGCCCATGCCCAGGCGCTGGGAGCCCTGGCCCGCGAACAGGAAGGCCAGCTTGGACCTGCCCTGTGTGGTGCCCTGCACGAGGGCCGGGGCCGGGTCGCCGGCGGCGAGTGCGGCGAGGCCCGCGAGGACGCCGTCACGGTCGGCCACAGTGACCGCCGCGCGGTGCTCGAGGCCGGAGCGGGTCGTGGCGAGGGAGAAGGCGAGGTCGACGGGGGCGAGCGCGGGAGAGGACTCCATGAAGTCCAGCAGGCGGGCCGCCTGGGCGCGCAGGGCGTCACGGGTGCGCCCGGAAACGAGCCAGGGCATGGTCCCGGCGGCGATGGGCTCCGCTGCCGGCGCCGGCTCGGCGTCGGCGTTGTCCCCGGGAGCCTGCGGGGCCTCGGCGGGCGGGGCCTCCTCCAGGATCGTGTGCGCGTTGGTGCCGCTGAGCCCGAAGGAGGAGATGCCCGCACGGCGCGGTTCGGGCCGCTGCGGCCACGGGGCCGGCTCGGTGAGCAGGCGCACGGCTCCCGCGGTCCAGTCGACGTGCGTGGAGGGCTCGTCGACGTGCAGGGTCTTGGGCAGCACACCGTGCCGCATCGCCATGACCATCTTGATGACGCCGGCCATGCCGGCCGCCGCCTGGGTGTGGCTGATGTTGGATTTGACCGACCCCAGGAGCAGGGGGCGGTCCTCGGGACGGTTGCGGCCGTAGGTGGCGAGCAGCGCCTGTGCCTCGACCGGGTCGCCCAGGGTCGTTCCGGTGCCGTGGGCTTCCACGACGTCGATCTCGTCGGCCGAGAGGCGGGCGTTGACCAGCGCCTGCTCGATCACCCGCTGCTGCGAGGGACCGTTGGGAGCGGTCAGGCCGTTGGACGCGCCGTCCTGGTTGACCGCGGAGCCACGCACCACGGCAAGGATCCGGTGTCCGTTGCGGCGGGCCTCCGACAGTCTTTCCAGCACGAGGACGCCCACGCCCTCGGACCAGCCGGTGCCGTTGGCGGAGTCGGCGAACGAGCGGCAGTGGCCGTCGGCGGCCAGGCCGCCCTGGCGGCTGAACTCCACGAAGGTGGTGGGGCTGGACATCACCGTGACGCCCGCGGCGAGCGCCAGCGAGCACTCCCCGGCGCGCAGGGAGTGCGCGGCCAGGTGAAGCGCCACGAGGGAGGACGAACAGGCGGTGTCGACGGTCACCGCGGGGCCCACGGCGCCGAAGAAGTAGGACAGCCGGCCCGAGAGGATGCTGGTGGCGTTGCCGGTCAGGGTGAAGCCCTGGACGTCGTCGTCCGGGCCCACGCGGTAGTCCTGGGGCATGGCCCCGACGAACACACCGGTCTTGGTGCCGCGGACGGCGGCCGGGTCGATCCCCGCGCGCTCGAAGGCCTCCCAGGAGGACTCCAGGAGGACGCGCTGCTGGGGGTCCATGGACAGTGCCTCGCGCGGCGAGATCCCGAAGAAGCCGGCGTCGAACTCGGCCGCGTCGTGCAGGAAGCCACCGGAGAAGGTCTCGTCGGTGTCCAGTTCCCAGCCGCGGTCGTCGGGGAAGCCGGTGATGCCGTCCTCGCCGGCGGCCAGCATGGTCCAGAGCTCTTCCGGGCTGGTCACCCCTCCCGGGAAGCGGCAGCTCATGCCCACGATCGCGATCGGCTCACTGGCGGCCGTCTCGAGCTCGCTCACCCGCTGCCGGGAACGCCGGAGGTCGGCGCTCGCCCGCTTGAGGTAGTCCCGGAGCTTCTGTTCCTTGTCCATATCAACTCAACCCATCTGAAGACCGGCGGACAGCGGAGGATTCGATGTGGACATCCGGTACTCGGGACGGCTGTCGTCCGGTCACTGCGCCGAAGCGGACGCGGACCGCGATTGCCCTGCTCGTATTCCCGCACGCCATGGGCTCAGTGTCGGCGGGCACGGTCATGAAAATCCCTAGTGTCGGATGGGCACGGACGGGGTGTGGAGGTCCTTCACAGGCGCCTTGCCGTGCGGCAGGATGAGGCGGCAGACGATCACCGGCCGCGAGGAGATGTCAGGTGTCATGCGCGTAGGGCTGTTCGTCACCTGCGTCAGCGACACGCTCTATCCGGGCACGGGCCGGGCGGTCGTCTCCCTGCTGGAACGGCTGGGCGTGGAGGTCGGCTTCCCGGCGGCGCAGAGCTGCTGCGGACAGCCCCTGTTCAACACGGGGTACCGGCACCGGACCGAGGCGCTGATGCTCCGCCATGCCGCCGCCTTCCGGGGCTACGACCACATCGTCACCCCGTCCGCCTCCTGCGCCGCCATGGTGCGCGACGCCTACCCGAGGATCGCGACCCGTGCCGCCGCGGAGAGCCGTCCGCGGCGGGAGGCCGAGGAGCTGGCCGAGGCGGCCGCGAGCGTCGTCCCCCGTACGTACGAGCTCACCGAGTTCCTGGTGGACGTCCTGGGGGTGAGCGACGTCGGCGCCTGCTTCCCGCACACCGTGACCTACCACCCCACCTGTCATGGGCTGCGGATGCTCGGGCTGGGCGACCGCCCACGACGACTGCTGGAACATGTCAAAGGGCTCGAACTGCGGGAGCTGCCGGGCGCGGAGGAGTGCTGTGGCTTCGGAGGGACCTTCGCCGTCAAGAACCCGGCCGTCTCCGCGGCGATGGGCGCGGACAAGACCCGTGCCATCGAGGAGTCCGGCGCGCGTGCGGTCTGCGCGGTCGACAACTCCTGTCTGATGCACATCGGCGGCACCCTCACCCGGGAGGGCTCCTCCGTGCGCCCGATCCACATCGCGGAGATCCTGGCCAGCACGGAGGGGAACGTCCTGTGAGCCGTACGTACGTGGGAATGCCCGCCTTCCCCCGGGCCGCCGCCGTCTCGTCCCGCGACGGCACCCTGCGGGCCAACCTTCGCCACGCCACGCACACCATCCGCGCCAAGCGGGCACGCGCCGTCGCCGAGCTGAGCGACTGGGATCAACTGCGCGCCGCCGGTGCCGCCGTCAAGGACCGCACCCTGCGCCATCTCGACCGCTACCTCCTGCAGTTGGAGGAGAACGTCACCCGCGCCGGGGGCACCGTCCACTGGGCGGCCGACGCGGCCGAGGCGAACCGCATCGTCACCGAACTCGTCCGGGCCACGGGCGAGCGCGAAGTCGTCAAGGTCAAGTCCATGGCCACCCAGGAGACCGGCCTCAACGCCGCGCTCGAGGAGGCGGGCATCCGGGCCTACGAGACCGACCTCGCCGAACTCATCGTCCAGCTCGGCGACGACCTGCCCTCCCACATCCTGGTCCCCGCCATCCACCGTGGCCGCACCGAGATCCGCGACATCTTCCGCGACCGGATGGCCGACTGGGGCCGCCCCGCACCGCCCGGGCTCACCGACCGCCCCGCCGACCTCGCGGAGGCAGCGCGGCTGCACCTCCGCGAGAAGTTCCTGCGGGGCAAAGTGGGTGTATCCGGGGCGAATTTCATGGTTGCCGAGACCGGCACACTCGTCGTCGTGGAGTCCGAGGGCAACGGCCGGATGTGCCTCACCCTGCCGGACACTTTGATCTCCGTCGTCGGCATCGAGAAGACCGTGCCGACCTGGCGGGACCTGGAAATCTACCTTCAACTGCTTCCCCGTTCCTCGACTGCCGAACGCATGAACCCCTACACGTCGATGTGGACCGGAACCGCCGACGAGGACGGCCCGCGCGCCTTCCACCTGGTGCTGCTGGACAACGGCCGCACCGACACCCTGGCCGACGAGGTCGGCCGCCAGGCGTTGCGCTGCATCCGCTGCTCGGCCTGCCTCAACGTCTGTCCCGTCTACGAGCGGGCCGGCGGTCACGCCTACGGCTCGCCCTATCCGGGCCCGATCGGCGCGATCCTCACGCCACAGTTGCGTGGCCTCGCCTCCCCTCTTGAGGAATCCCTGCCGTTCGCCTCCTCCCTGTGCGGTGCCTGCTACGAGGTCTGTCCTGTCGCCATCGACATCCCCGAGGTACTGGTCCACCTGCGCGAGCGGGTCGTGGAGGGCGGCGAGGTGACCGTCCACGGCACGCGCACGGTCATCAGGCCCGCGAAGGGCCACACCTTCGAGCGCGCCCTGATGCGGACCGCGGGCTGGGTCCTCGACCACCCCGCGGCGCTGCGTCGCGGCCAGCGCCTCGCGGCCCGGGCCCGGCGCCTGCGGCCCCGGCGACTGCCGGGCCCGGGCCGGGCCTGGTCGGACACCCGTGAACTGCCGGAGGTGCCCCCCGAGTCGTTCCGGGACTGGTGGTCCCGGACCAGAGGCGGTGACGTATGACCGCCGCCCCGAGCCCCGGTGGCCGCGCCCCGAATCCCTCCAGGGAGCGGATCCTGGGCCGGATCCGGCGCGCCCTCTCCGACGTGCCGCCCCACGAACGCCCGCGTGACCATCCCGTGCCGCGTGACTACCGGCACACGCACGGGCAGCGGACCGCCGCCGAGTCCGTCGACCTGCTCGCCGACAACCTCGCCGACTACCGCGCCACCGTGCACCGGAGTGACGCGGACGGGCTGCCGGCCCTGCTGGCCGAACTGCTCGCACAGCGCGGTGCCCGCCGCGTGGTCGTCCCGACGGGGCTGCCGAGCGGTTGGCTCGCGCAGGCCCCGGTGGAGCTGGTGCGGGACTCCGCCTCACTCACGCCCCACGACCTGGACGCCCTGGACAGCGTGGTCACCGGCTGCGCGCTCGCCATCGCCGAGACCGGCACGCTGGTGCTCGACGCGGGCCCGGACCAGGGACGCCGGCGTATCACGCTCGTACCCGACCACCATCTGTGCGTGGTGCGCGTCGCGGACCAGGTGGTGGACTCGGTACCGCAGGCCCTGGGAAGACTGGACCCGACCCGGCCCCTGACCTGGATCTCCGGCCCCTCCGCGACCAGCGACATCGAGTTGGACCGGGTCGAGGGCGTACACGGGCCGCGTGCGCTCGACGTCGTCCTGCTCATGTGACCCCCCGTGGTTTCCATGAACGCCAGGCTACGAGCGGGGCGTTCGCCGTGCGGCGCTCTATCCACAGGCCCGGTCATATGATCCTCACGCTGGGAGGAAATGAGTTGAATTCACCGCTGAGCGGCGTCACGGTCGTCGCTCTCGAACAGGCCGTCGCCGCTCCCTTCGCCACCCGACAGCTCGCGGATCTCGGCGCGCGGGTGATCAAGGTCGAGCGCCCCGGGCGCGGGGACTTCGCCCGGGACTACGACGGCCGCGTCAAGGGGCTCTCCGCCTATTTCGTCTGGGTCAACCGAGGCAAGGAGAGCGTGGCCCTCGACCTCAAGGACGGCTCCGACCGCGCGTTGCTGGACCGGCTCCTCGCCCGCGCCGACGTGTTCATCCAGAACCTCGGCCCCGGCGCGGCCGCCCGGCTCGGCCTCGGTGCCGATGTCCTTCGCGCCCGCCACCCGCAGCTGATCACCTGTGATGTCTCCGGCTACGGGGCGGAGGGCCCGTACCGGGACAAGAAGGCCTACGACCTGCTGGTGCAGTGCGAGGCCGGACTGGTCTCGATCACCGGCAGCGCCGGCTCCCCGGCCCGGCCGGGCATCTCCATCGCCGACATCGCCGGCGGGATGTACGCCTACACCGGCATTCTCACCGCCCTCTACGAGCGCGAACGCACCGGCGAGGGGTCGGCGCTGTCCGTCTCGCTCTTCGACGCCCTCGCGGAGTGGATGGGGCACCCGTATTTCGCCCAGGCCTACGGCGGAGCTCCCATCGCCCCCAGCGGCGCCCGCCATCCGTCCATCTCCCCCTACGGCCACTACCGGTGCGGTGACGGCGCACGGGTGTTCCTCAGCGTGCAGAACGACCGCGAATGGACGGCCCTGTGTGAACAGGTGCTCAGGCTGCCCGCGTTGGTGCGTGACCCTCGCTTCGCCGACAACCCCCTGCGTCACACGCATGACGCTGAACTGACGGACGTCATAGAGAAGTGCTTCGCCGGCCATACGGCGGACGGGGCCCTCGCCCTGCTCGAAGGGGCGGGCATCGCCCACGCCCGCCTGCGGACGGTGGCGGAGTTCGCCGATCATCCTCAATTGACGGCGCGTGACCGCTGGCGTGAGTTCGACTCGCCGGCCGGTCCGCTGCGTGGCCTGCTGCCGCCCGTGGAGGTGGTCGGGAGGGAGGCCGCCATGGGCCCGGTGCCCGCGCTCGGCGCGCACACGGCGGCGATACGCGCCGAGTTCCCGCCGTCGCGTGCATCCGGCGACGACTAGGAACCATCGCCATTGCCGCAGATGCGCGTGAGGGTGACCCTGCCAGTGGTACGCAGGGGCTGCGTACGCAGCAGGCAGGGCTGGGTGGGCCGATCCGTAGGCAGCAAGCTCTTTCCCGACAGCGAAACACACGCAGGGGAAGGCTCGATCAATGACTGTTCACGGGCAGGGTTCACCGGATGTCGCACTCGCCGGTGAGGTGGACCTGGCGGACGGCGGGCCGCGGTGGTCGGCGGGCTGGTCGGCGCCGGTGCAGCGGCCGAGCAGCGGCTTCGAGGAGAACTGGTCCGAGGCCGGGTTCGACCAGCAGTCCGTGCGCCAGGTCGTCAGGGTCACGCGCAGCGGCACGCAGGTCCGCATCCGCCTGTCGAACCGGTTCGGCACCGCGCCGCTCACGGTGAACGCCGCAACTGTGGCACTCGCGGGCGAAGGCCCCGCGCTCCAGCCGGGCACTGTGCGGGAGTTGACGTTCGCCGGCGCACCGTCGGTGGTGATACCGGCGGGAGCCGAGATCGCCGGCGACGCGGTGGACCTTGCAGTCGAGCGGTTGGCCTCGGTGACCGTGACCCTGTATTTCGCCCACCCGACGGGGCCTTCGACCTTCCACGCACAGGCGTACACCGACAGCTACCGCGCCTCCGGCGACCGCACGGTAGACGTGGACGGCACGAGCTTCCAGGAGCGGACCCACTCCTGGTACTACCTCTCCGACGTCGAACTGGCAGGCGGCGAGGAAGCCCCTCACGGCACGGTGGTGGCTCTCGGTGACTCCATCACCGACGGCTTCGGCTCCACTGTGGGAGCGAACCGCCGTTACCCGGACGCGCTCGCCGAGCGGCTCGCGGCCGAAGGCAGCCCCTGGGCCGTGGTCAACGCGGGCATCGGCGGGAACCTCGTGCTCAACGACTCGCTCTGGTACGGCGAGCGGGCGGTTGCACGGTTCGAACGCGACGTACTCGACAGGCCCGGCGTCCGCTCGGTCATCGTGTTCGCGGGCCTCAATGACATCGGGTTCAGCGAGGTCGACCTGCCGACGTACAAGCCCGCCCCGGACGTGTCCGTAGCCGATCTGACCGCCGGATACCGCGACATGATCAAGCGTGCGCAGGAGCGCGGCATCAAGGTCGTCGGCGCCACGATCCTGCCGTTCAAGGGCGCGGAGTATCACACGCCGCGTGCGGAGGCGAAGCGCGTCGCGCTCAACGATTGGATCCGCTCCTCCGGCGAGTACGACGCGGTAGCCGACTTCGCCACCGCTCTGGCCGACGCCGAGGACCCGGAGCTGCTCGACACCGCCTACGACAGCGGCGACCACAAGCACCCCAACGACGCCGGTTACCGCGTCATGGCCGAGGCCGTCGACCTCGGCACTCTGTGAGCGGGCACCGGAGTGGGCCGAGCGGGTACAGCCGCTCGGCCCGCGGTGGACGGCGCCTTCTTCAAGGCCCCTTCAGACCTTTCGGTGTCAGACCTTTTCGGAGACCTTGGCCGTGAGGTGCGTATCGCGCCGCACCAGCGAGGCATAGCGCCCGTCGTCCGCGAGGAGCTCCTGATGCGTACCGCGCTCGGCGACACGGCCGCCGTCGAGGACGATGATCTGGTCGGCGTGGCGGACCGTGGAGAGCCGGTGCGCGATGGTGATCGTCGTCCGGCCCGCGGACAGCGCGTCGATGGCCTGCTGAACGGCGTGCTCGGTATGGGTGTCCAGAGCACTGGTCGCCTCGTCCAGGATGAGGACGGGTGGATCCCGCAGGATGGTGCGCGCGATGGCCAGGCGCTGTTTCTCGCCACCTGAGAAGCGATAGCCGCGCTCGCCGACGAGGGTGTCGTAGCCCTCGGGGAGCGAGGCTATGTAGTCGTGGATCTGGGCCGCTTCGGCCGCCGCCCGGATCTCTTCGTCCGTGGCATCGGGCTTGGCGAAGCGGAGGTTGTCGGCGACGGAGGCGTGGAAGAGGTATGTCTCCTGGGAGACGACGCCCACGGCGCGCGCGAGGGTGTCGAAGTCCAGGTCGCGGACGTCCACGCCGTCGAGCAGGACCCGCCCGTCCGTGACGTCGTACAGCCGGGGCACGAGGTAGCTCAGGGTGCTCTTGCCGGAGCCGGTGGGGCCGACCACGGCCAGGCTGCCACCGGCCGGGATGGTGACGTCGATGCCGTTGAGCGCCACGCTGGTGGGGTCGTAGGAGAAGGAGACGTTCTCGAAGCGGACTTCGCCCCTGATCTTCTCGAGCCGTACCGGTTCCGCGGGCTCGGTGATCTCCACCGGCAGATCGAGGTACTCGAAGATGCGCTGGAAGAGCGCGACGGAGGTCTGCATCTGCACGCCGGTGGAGAGCAGGCTGACCGTCGGGCGGAACAGCCCCTGCTGGAGCGAGACGAAGGCCACCAGCGTGCCCAGGGAGATGTCCGGACCGCCCGTCTGCAGGGCGAGGCCGGCGGCCCAGTAGATGAACGCCGGCATGGCGGCCATGACGATGCCGATGGTGGACATCCGCCACCGTCCGGCCATGCTCGCCCGCACTTCGAGGTCGACGAGACGGTCGGACTCCCCGGCGAACGCCTTCGTCAACGAGTCCGACCGGCCCATGGTGCGGCCGAGCAGGATTCCGCTGACCGAGAGCGACTCGGTGACCATGGCGGCCATGGACGCCATCTGCTTCTGGCGCTTGACCGTGATCCTTTTGCGCTCGTCGCCCACGCGACGGCTGACCCAGACGAACACCGGCAGCAGGAGGAGCGTGACGACGGTCAGCCGCCAGTCCAGGGCCACCATGGCGATGACCGTGGCGATGACGCTGGTGAGGTTGGAGACCAGCGACGTGGCGGTGGAGGTCACGGTGGCCTGCATCCCGCCGATGTCATTGGCGATGCGTGACTGCACCTCGCCCGTGCGGGTGCGGGTGAAGAAGGCGAGCGGCATGCTCTGGAGGCGGCCGTAGACCGCGGTGCGCAGGTCGTGCATCACCCGCTGGCCGACGGTGGTGGAGATCAGGGTCTGCAGCACGCCGAAGACGCTGTTGACGACCGCGGCGGCGATCATGCCCAGGGCCAGCAGGGAGAGCAGGCCGGTACGGCCGCGCGGGATGGCGACGTCGAGGACCTCACGCAGCATGAACGGTGAGG
Organism: Streptomyces sp. NPDC021096; assembly: GCF_040641275.1. Classification (NCBI taxonomy): domain Bacteria; kingdom Bacillati; phylum Actinomycetota; class Actinomycetes; order Kitasatosporales; family Streptomycetaceae; genus Streptomyces; species Streptomyces sp. NPDC021096. The sequence continues at coordinate 28,532 of NZ_JBFADG010000041.1, forward strand.
CGACCGTGACGAGGGAGGAGGCCGCGACGAGCAGCCCCACGAGGGCCAGCCTGCCGCGGTAGGGGCGGAAGAGACGGAGGATGCGCCGCACCTGTGCGGGCTGCTCCGGGTCCCGGGGAGGTGGTGTCCAGTCCAGTTCGTCGTGAGGCATGGGCTCCTTCAGCGAAGTCCGGTTCCGAATGCGGAGAGTGCGACAAGCGCAAGAAACGCTGAGAACACTGACGCTGAACAGAGCATAGCTCACTGTTACCTATACTCACAATGGAAGAGGTCCTGATAGAATGCGATCATGACGGCCCCCGACACGTCCGGTCAGCTCGCCGAGCAGTTGCTGAGGCTGACCCGAAGGCTCCATCGCGCACAGAAGCGCTATCTGGACCCGGTCGGCATCACGCCCGCCCAGTCGCGGCTGCTGCGTACCGTCGCGTACTACGAGACCCCGCCGCGGATGGCGGACCTGGCCCGGCACCTCGAGGTCGTGCCACGGGCGGTCACCACCCTGGTCGACGCTCTGGAGACCAACGGCGCGGTGCGCCGGGTGCCGGACCAGTCCAACCGCCGGGTGATCCGCATAGAGCTCACCGATCAGGGCCGCACGACGCTCAAGGCCCTGCGTGACGCCCGGCGGGCCGCCGTGGAGGACATCCTCGCCCCCCTCCGCCCCGAACAGCGCGAGGTGCTCGGCGGCCTGCTCGACGAACTGCTGGCGGGCCCGGACCGCGGCACGCCCTGAGGACGGCGCACGGCGATCGCGGACCCGCCGCGTGCGAGGGTTTAGCAGCGCCGGCTGTCCTCCGTCAGCTCGCCCTGGGCCGTGGCCAGGGTCCGGTCGTAACAGGCGCCCGGACCGTACAGCCGGTAGCGCTCGCTGGAGACACCCGTCGCATGACGCTGATCGCGCGGCACGTTCTGGTTGTACGCGGCGTCGCCCCGGTACGTGTCGTCCAGGCGTGACCAGCCGACGCGCTCACCGGCACGCAGCGTGACGCTGTCCGCGCGGTCCCCCATGGTCATGACCGTGCGCAGCCGGTCGCCCGCGCCGACCGACGTCTCACCGTCCATGGTGTACACCCGGTGGGCACTGGTCGTGACCGCCGGTCCGCGGCCGTCCACCGTGACCGTTTCGTCGTCGGTCCAACGGGCCTTGAGCGCGTCGGTCGACTCGCCGTCGGTCCATCGGTGCGTGGACGTCCCGGCCACCGTTCGGGTGACGGTCGTGGCGACCCGCCCGTGCGAGGTGTCGAGGTATCCGCCGACGGTCAGGGAGTGCCCGCCCTCGGACTTCAGCCGGTGCTCGGCGCCGGGCTCGTACGCGGTGGTGTTGGCCGGTTCGCCCTGCCGGTGGGTGGTGAGCGCACCGGTGACCCGGTCCGACTTGCCGTCCTGCCACACCAGGATGTTGGTGGGCGTGCTCCAGCCGCTCTGCCCCTGAGGAACGCCGGCGACCGAGATCGTGATCTTGTGGGGCTTGCCGTCGTTCAACTGCCCGGCGAAAGGCGTGAGGTCGTACTCCACGGGCCGGACGTCGAACGCGCGCGGGCCCGGAATCACGTACCACAGGAAGGGGTTCGACCAGCCGCCGGTCCAGACCGTCGGAAAGGGCGCGGCGATGCCGGCGAGCCGGCCGTCGACCGAGACGCGCACCTCACGGTAGGGGCCGCCCTTGGCCTTGCAGGAGTACGGCGCCGCGTCCGGGACGGTGAGGTACCAGAACTCCTCGCATCCTCCGCCCGAACCGGTGGCGTAGACCTCGGCGACGATCCGTTCGCTGTTGCGCGGCGTGGTCAGCTGCCCCTCGTAGACCACCCCGTCGTGGTGTGCGCCGTCCAGGGTGAGGACCTTGTCGGGGGTCTGGGCGGGCTCGGCCCGGCCCTCGGCCTTGTAGAAGGTCAGCGTCGCCTTGACCTTGATGACACCGGTGTACGTCTCGTTCACGGTATTGCCGATGAGCATCTCGACAGGCTGTGCGGTGCGCAGAGTGGGGGCGTACCGGGTGACGTCCTTCTCCACGCTCCAGGTGTGCTGCTCGACGGTGGCTTCGCCCTTGCCGAAGGCGCGCATGACCTCCAGGGCGAGGTCGATGTGGCCGCGCTCGTGCACGACCAGCTCGA
>NZ_JBFADG010000042.1:0-25593 GCF_040641275.1 Streptomyces sp. NPDC021096
CCGGTGCCGCCCCCCCCCCCCCCCCGTCGACCCCCCCCCGGCCCACGCGCTCACCCGTGTTGCCCCCCCGGTGCCGGACGCGGTGGTCGTCGGGCCCGACGACCACCGCTACGGCGAGCTGGTGCGCGGCGACAACTACCGCTTCGTCGGCCGGCCCGACCACGTCGAGCTGGTCCACGACACCGGGCAGGTCGTGGACGCGCTGCGCCGCGCCCTGGCCGACGGCAAGCGGGTCGCCGTGCGCAGCGGCGGACACTGCCCGGAGGCGTTCGTCGCCGACCCCGCGGTCAAGGTCGTCATCGATCTGTCGCTGATGTCGGACGTGTACTTCGACCCGGAGATGGGCGCCGTCGTGATCGAGGCGGGCGCGACCGTCGGCCACGTCTACAAGGCGCTCTACCGGAACTGGGGTGTCACCCTGCCCGCCGGCGTGTGCACCGCGGTCGGCGTGGGCGGCCACATCTCCGGCGGCGGGTACGGCCCGCTGTCGCGGCTGCACGGCCTGGTCGCCGACCACCTGTACGCGGTGGAAGTGGTGCACGTCGATGAGACGGGCACGGTCCGCACCACGATCGCCACCCGTGAGCCGCACGACCCCGACCGGGCGCTGTGGTGGGCGCACACCGGCGGCGGCGGAGGCAACTTCGGCATCGTGACCCGCTTCTGGATGCGCTCCCCGGGCGCGTCGGGCACGGACCCCGGGGAGCTGCTGCCCAAGCCGCCCGCCTCGCTGCTGATCGCGATGGTCACCTGGTCCTGGGAGCAGTGCGACCTCCCGGCGTTCACCAGGATCGTGCGGAACTTCATGGCCTGGCACGTCGCCCACAGCGGCGTCGACTCGCCGTTCGCCGGGCTGTTCGCGTCGCTGTGGGTCAGGCACCGCTCGGGCGGCGGACTGACGATGTTCGTGCAGATGGACTCCACGGCACCCGACGCCGAGGCGAAGCTGGACGCGTTCCTGGCCGCCGTCGACGAGGGGACCGGCGTCACGCCGTTCGTGCTGCGCAACCACCTGCCGTGGCTGACCGCCAGCCGCTACATGGGCCAGGGCGACTCGGGCCCCGTCCTGGGGTCGCGGATCAAGACCAAGGCCGCCTATCTGCGCGACGTCCACACCGACGAGCAGATCGCCACCCTCCACCGGTGGTTCACCGGCGAGGACTACTTCGGGCGCGAATCGCTGATGATGCTCAACGGCTACGGCGGCGCGATCAACGCGGTGGCGCCGGCGGACACCGCGTCGGTGCAGCGCGACTCGGTGATCAAGGCCGCCTACTCGGCGGCCTGGGGCGACCCCGCGGAGGACGAGCGGCACATCGCGTGGCTGCGGGGCCTCTACGGCGAGCTGTACGCCGCGACCGGCGGGGTGCCGGTGCCCGGTGACCTCGCCGACGGGTCCTACATCAACTACCCGGACGTCGACCTCGCCGACCCGGCGCACAACACCTCCGGCGTGCCCTGGCACGAGCTCTATTACAAGGACAACTACCCGGCACTCCAGGCCGTGAAGGCGGCCTGGGACCCCCGCGACGTGTTCCACCACGGCCTGTCGGTGCGACCGCCGTCGTCCTGAGCCGCGCAGCCCGCCCCGTCCACGCTCCGAGCGCAGGAGAACCCATGACATCTTCCTCGTTTTCCTCGGCCCACATACCCGACCGGTACGACTTCGAAAGCATGTACGCGGGCGAGGCGAAGGCGCCGCCCGTCCAGCCCTGGGACATCGGCCGGCCCCAGCCGGCCCTGGTCGCCGTCCACGAGGCGGGGATGGTCCACGGGGACGTCCTCGACGTCGGCTGCGGGCTCGGGGACAACGCGACCTTCCTGGCCGCGCGGGGACACCGCGTCACCGCGGTCGACGTGTCCGAGACCGCGGTGCGGGAGGCACGCCGGCGTGCCGTGGCCAAGGGCGTGGACGTCGACTTCGTCGTCGGCGACGCCACCCGGCTCTCGGGCTATGAGGGCCGCTTCGGCACCGTCCTCGACAGCGCCTGCTACCACTCGCTGGCCGAGGACCAGCGCCGGCCGTACCTCGCCGTGCTGCACGAGGCCTGCCGGCCGGGGGCCCTGCTGCACATGTTCGCCTTCGCCGAGGAACTCGAAGCGCCCTTCCCCGGACCGCACCGGCACAGCGCCCGCAGCCTGCGCGACGTCGTGGGGAGCATCTGGAACGTGGTGTCCGTCGAGGAGGCCGCCTACGCCAGCTCGCTCGGCGTCGACGACATCCGCGCCATGATCAAGTCGGAGTACCCGGACGCCGACCCCGACAGCCACCGGCTCGACGGCCTGGCGCTCGACGAGTTCGGCAAGGCGACGATGCCGGTCTGGCACGTGATCGCCGAGCGCCGTGGCTGAACGCGTCCCGGTCCGCGCCCCGCGACGGTGGCTGGTCCTGGGGGCCGAGGGCCTGCTCGGCTCGGCCGTCGCCGACGTCGCCGGGGCCGACCCCCGGATCGCCTCCGTCGTACGGGCGGGACGCGACCGGGCGGACGTGACCCGGCCCGCCGACGTGGCACGACTGGTCCGCGCCGCACGGCCGGACGTCGTCGTCAACGCCGCCGTCTTCACCGGCGTGGACCCCTGCGAGGCCGACCCGGCCGGCGCGTACGGCGTCAACGCGCTGGGCGCCCGGTGGGTCGCCCGGGCCTGCGCCGATACGGGGGCCCGCTGCGTCTACATCAGCACCGACTACGTCTTCGACGGCACGGGGGAGGGCCCCTACGACGAGAGGGCGGCGCCCCGCCCCGTCCTCACGTACGGAGTGTCCAAGCTCGCGGGGGAGCTCGAGACGCTGCACGCGGACCCCCGGCACCTGGTGGTCCGCACCGCCGCCCTCTTCGGCCCGCCGGCACCCAGCGCCCGCCGCAGGGCCGGCTTCGTCGAACGGATCCTGCGGCGCGCCGCCGCCGGGGAGCGCGCCGACGTGGTGGACACCCTCGTCATGTCGCCCACCTACACCGTGGACCTGGCCCGGACGGTCGTCGAGATGCTGGCCGCCGGCGTCGACGGCGGGCCGTACCACGTGGTCAACGAGGGCAGCGCGACCTGGTACGACCTGGCACGGGCCGCGGTCGTCGGCGCCGGCCTCCCCGCGCTGCCCCGGCCGGCGGCCGGCGCCGGCCCCGCGGGCGGCCCGGCGCGGCCGCCCTCCACCCCGCTCACCTCCGTGCGCCTTCCCCCGCACGTCCGACGGTTGAACCGGCCATGGCAGGACGCCCTCACGGAATTCCTGCGCGAGCACGGGCCGGCCGTCGTGGCCGCCGCCAAGCGCCCGCACCACCACTGAGGGGCCCGCACACCCCCGCAAAGCCACCGAACTGAGGAGCCTTCATGTCCGACATGCCGGTCTGCCGTATCTGTGGCGGCACACTGAGCGAATTCGTCGACCTGGGCGCACAGCCCATGGGCAACGCGTTCGTCTCACCCCAGGACCCCGACGACGACGCCGCGTCCTTCCGCTTCCGGCTCGCCGTCGCCATGTGCGAGGCGTGCACCATGGTCCAGCTGGTCGACGACGTCCAGCACGACCAGATGTTCCACCAGGGCTACCCGTACCGCTCGTCGGGATCGTCCGTCATGCGGGCCCACTTCGAGGCGCTGGCCCGGCGGTTCCTCGCCCAGGACCTGACCGGCACCGACCCGTTCATCGTCGAACTGGGCAGCAACGACGGCATCATGCTGCACACGATCGCCAAGGCCGGCGTGCGCCACCTCGGCGTGGAGCCGTGCGGGGACGTCGCCGAGGTCGGCAGGGCCAACGGCATCCGGGTGCGCAGCGAGTTCTTCGACGAGAACCTCGCGGCCGACGTCCTCGCCCAGGACGGGCCGGCCGACGTCATCTTCGCCGCCAACACCTTCTCGCACATCGACTTCCTGGACTCCATCCTGCGCGGCATCAAGAACCTGCTCGCCCCGGACGGCGTCTTCGTCTTCGAGGACCCGTACTTCGGCGACATCGTCGAACGCGCCTCCTTCGACCAGATCTACGACGAGCACATCTTCTTCTTCACGGCCCGTTCCGTGCGGGACATGGCCGCCCGGTTCGGCCTCGAGCTGGTCGACGTGGAGCTCCTTGCTGTGCACGGGGGCGAGCTGCGCTGCACCCTCGCCCACACCGGCGCGCGACCCGTCAGCCCCGCGGTGACGCAACTGCTGGCCGAGGAGGCCGCGCAGGGACTGACGGAACCGGCCACGCTCTCCCGCTTCGCCGACGCGGTGCGCGACCTCGGCGATTCCCTGGTGACCCTCCTGCGCGAACTGCGCGCACAGGGCAAGCGCGTGGTCGGCTACGGCGCCACCGCCAAGAGCACCACCCTGCTCAACTACTGCGGAATCGGCCCCGACCTGGTCTCCTTCATCAGCGACTCCACCCCCGAAAAGCAGGGGCGGCTCACCCCGGGCACGCATATCCCGATCCGCGGCCCGGAAGCCTTCGCCGACCCCTATCCCGACTACGCGCTGCTGCTCGCCTGGAACCACCAGGAGGAAATCCTCCGCAAGGAGGCCGCATTCCGCGAAGCCGGCGGCAAGTGGATTCACTACGTGCCGGACGTGCGCGTGGAGTGACCCGTACCCGCCGCCCGCGACGCGACGGGATACGACAGCCGCCCGGCATCCGGCGGGCGGCTGCCACGGCGCCATTCCACTTCGGTACGCGTGGTGGTGGCCCGTGGCGATCGACGGTACGGTCTTCGGCATGCCGGACAGCGAAGTCCGCGACTGTCGGAGGGCGTTCATTGCGAAGTACCACCGCCAAGGACAGCGGGCGAGCGGCCGGCACTCCGGGGCGTGAGACGCTTCCGTCCCTGACCGGGGCCCGCTGGGTCGCGGCCTTTCTGGTTTTCGGTCTCCATTTCACGGCAATGCAGCTGGGGACGGACGTCGGCGCCCGTGAGCCCGCTGCGGTCGATCGCGGAATGCACAGCCTGTTCCGCACCGGATTCATCGGTGTGTCGTTCTTCTTCATCCTCAGCGGATTCGTGCTGACCTGGTCCACGCCCCAGGACCGCCCGGCGCGCCACTTCTGGCGGCGGCGGTTCGCGAAGATCTATCCGGTGTACGTCGTCGCCACGCTCCTGGCCGTCGTGCTGTTCTACGTCTCGGCCCGCATCGTGCCCAGTTGGGGCGCCGTCCTGGCGCACGCGTTCATGGCCCAGTCGTGGATTCCGGACCAGTCCTACATCTTCGGCCTCAACCCGGTCATGTGGTCGCTGAGCTGCGAGGCCTTCTTCTACCTGTGCTTCCCGGCACTGCTGGTGCTGCTGTCGCGCGCGAGCACCCGGACCCTGCGCCTCGCCGCCGTCGCCTGCGTGGTGCTGACCGTCGTGGTGCCCGCGCTCGCCGGCCGGGTCCTCACGCTGCGCACGCCCGAGCCGGCGATGGTCGTCTCGCTGGACGGCTTCGACAACCAGTTCATGTACTGGTTCACGTACGTCTTCCCGCCCATGCGCCTGACCGAGTTCGCCCTCGGCATGATCATCGCGCTGCTGGTGCGCAGGAACGCCTGGTCGGGGCCTGGCGTGCCCCTCGCCCTGGCCGTCTGCGCCGTGGGGTTCGTCCTGAACCGGGAACTCGCGCCCTACCTCCAGCGTGCGGCCGGCATGCTCATCCCCTTCGCGCTGCTGATCGCCGCCCTGGCGAGCGCGGACCTCGCCGGGAAGCGGACGCCGTTCGGCGGGCCGCGCATGGTGTTCCTGGGTCAGATCTCCTTCTGCTTCTACGCGGTCCACATGCTGTTCGTGCTGAACACGCGGGACCACCTGCGGCCGTGGCTGGCCGATCTGGGCCTGATCTCCCGGCCGGACCGGGCCCTGCCGGTCTGGGCGAACGCCGGATTCTTCCTCGGCTACCTGTGCGCGGCCGCCCTCGTCGCCTGGATCCTCTACCGGGCCGTCGAACTCCCCATGATGCGGATCATCCGGGGCCGCCGGTCCGGCCCTGATCACAAGGGCGTCGGCGGGCCGGACCGCAGGTCGTCGGAGCGGGTGGCGGTGGCCTCCTCGGAGGGCTCCTGACGGGGCAACACCCCGTTCCGGTGCAGCAGATAGCCCGCGTGCAGACGGTTGCGGGCACCCAGCCGCGTCATGATCTCCGAGATGTGACGCTGACAGGTGCGCTGCGACATGCCCAGACGGCGCGCGATGACCTTGTCCTCGTGGCCGTCCACCAGCAACCGCGCGATGATCTGCTTGAGGTCCTCGGAGACGGCCAGCACCTGCTCCCGCACATAGTCCGTGGGAAAGGGCGAGGCCCCCGTCCAGGCCCGCTCGAAGGCCTCCGCCACGAAGCCGACGACGTTCGGCTCCCGCACCACGACGGCGCCCGGCGCACCCTCCTGGAGGGGAAGCAGCGCCGTGGCCCGGTCGAAGACCAGGGCACGCATGAAGCCGTCGCCGACGGTACGGACCTGTGCGCCCCGCTTCGTCACGTACTCGACGTAGCCGACGGTGTGCCTGCTGAACCGGGCGGTGTGCTGATAGAGGGCGCGCACCCGCACCCCGCGCGCCAGGACCCGCTCCGCGCGGTCGAGCGAGTCCCTGAGCGCCTCCGCGGGCAGCGCGCCGCCCGGCTGCGAGAGCAGGACCTCGCCGGTGGCCTCGGCCGACAGGGCCGCTATCGCCTCGCGGACGGTGTCCGGGCCGGCCAGCACCTCGACGCTGTGCCGGCGCAGCCGGTTCGTCACCCCCTGCTCGTACAGCGGCACCAGCCGCGCCAACTCCTCCCGCACGTCGCCGATGGTCTGCCGGCGCTGCGCCAGGTCCTCGATCAGCGGGGTCAGCAGCAGCATCTCGGCGCTGTCCGGCGGCACCGCCGCGTAGGCGTCCGGCTCACCCGGCGCATGGCGCAACAGCCGCATCCTCAGCAGCCGTTCGACCGCCGCCCGCGCCTCCTTCGGCGCGAGGCCTTGCGCGGCGCAGACGTCCCCCAGCCGGAATTCCAACGTCCGGACGGCGTGCGCGTAGACGCGGTGCTCGATGTCCCCCAGCCGGTCCGGCTCAATCTCCCGTGCGTCCTGCTTTGCCATATTCGTTCATCCCCCATACATATGCATGGCGAGGATACGACGCCCTGGCCGGAGCCGTCCCGGCCCCCTCTGTCGATCATGATGGGCCCGACCAGGACCTGTACGAAGGCAAGGACACCATGACTTCAGTGCCATCGCTCGCGGCGGACCGGCCCGCCGCGTCCCCCGAGCCGCAGCCCTTCGCCCACTTCGGCCCGGACCCGCTGGCCACCGCGCTCGGCCGGATCCCCGCGGCGAGCGTCGAGGAGTTCACCGCCTCCTGGGACGACCTGCCGCCCGACGCCTACCTGGGCACCGACACCCCCTACCGCTTCCGCCGCTACAGCTCCTTCCGGCTGCACGGCGACGGCCTCGAGCGGCTGCCCCACGCCGCGTTCTTCCAGGACAAGGCGGTGAACAAGGTCAACGGCGGAGTGGACCGCCTGTTCGCCCCGATGACCGACGCCGTCGCGAACGGCGCGGCACTGCGCGCGGTCGTCCGCACCCTCCGCGAGCGCCTCCCCGGCCCCGCCGACGGCATCGACACCTGCGGCGTCCACCAGATCCGCGTCACCGCCACCGCGGACGCCGAGGGCCGCCCCGCCCCGGAGGGCGTCCACCAGGACGGACACGCCTACGTCGGCCAGGTGCTGATCCGCCGACAGGACGTGGAGGGCGCCGAGTCCTGCCTCTACGACCTCCAAGGGCAGGCCGTCCACCGGGCGCTGCTCACCGAGCCCTGGGAGGCGATCGTCCTCGACGACCGCCGCGTCCTGCACGACGTCTCGGCGATCCGGCCCGCCGCCGGAGTCGACCGCGGCATCCGGGACATGCTCCTCGTCGACTTCTTCTCCGCCGCCACGGCATGAGCGACCTGGCGCGGACAGAGAGCGCACCGGCCCGCACCGACCGCCCCCACCTGCTGGTCGTCGGCGGCAAGGACTCCGGCTTCGCCTCCCTCGCCGGACTCGACGCCCGCATCACCCTCGTACAGGAACGCGCGAACCTCAGTGAGCTGCAGACACGCCGCGCCGACACCCTCGTCGCGCACGACGCGCTGGGTCCCGGGCTCGCCGAGTCGACCGCCGTCTTCCTGCACGAGCACGGAGCCGCCCCGTTCGACGCCGTGCTCTCCTTCGCCGAGCCGCACCTGCTGACGGCGTCCCGGATCGGCGAGCGCCTGGGCATCGCCCACAACCCCGTCGAGGCCGTGGCCCGCAGCCGGGACAAGGCGCGCATGCGGGACCTGCTCGACGAGCACGGGCTGCCGTCCGTCGCCCACCGCACCTGCCACGGCCCCGCCGACGCCGCCGCCTTCCAGGCCGCCCTGGACGCCCCCGTGATCCTCAAACCCGCCGACGGCTCCGGCAGCCGCGGCGTGGCCCTGGTCCGGGACGCCGACGAGCTGGCCCGCGCCTGGGAGCACGCCTCCGCGGGCGGACTGCCGGTGATCGCCGAGGAATACGCGACCGGACGGGAGGTGAGCGTGGAGACGCTCACCCTCGACGGCGAGCACGAGGTCCTCACCGTCACCGAGAAGATCACCTGCGGCCCGCCCTCCTTCGTCGAGACCGGACACCAGCTGCCCGCGGACCTGGCGCCTGCCGTGACCGAGGCGGTGACGGCCACGGTCACCGGGCTGCTGGACGCACTGGGCCACCGATGGGGACCCGCGCACACCGAGATCATGATCCGGGAGGACGGCACGCCCGTCGTCATCGAGACGCAGACCCGCTTCGGCGGCGACCAGATCTGGCAGATGGTGGAGCTGGTCACCGGGGTCCGCCTGGCGGCGGCCACCGCCGCGGCCATGCTCGACGCCTCCGGTCCCGTACGCGGCGCACCGGCCGCGGGCGGCGCGGCGATCCGTTTCTTCGCCCACGAGAACACGGTCGTGCGCGCCGTGGGCGACCCGGACGCGGCACGGTCGCTGCCGGGCGTGGTGGACGTGCGCGTCTCCGCCCGGCCGGGCCGGCGGCTGGGCCCGCTGACAGGCTCGGGCGCACGGCAGGGATACGTCCTCGCCGTGGGCGACGACCGTCAGGAGGCGGTCGTACGGGCCGAGGCGGCGTACCGCGTGGTGGGCTTCGAGGCCGGAGCGTGAGCGTCCCCTGTCGCCCGGCGACCGCCGGGCGACAGGGGACGGGACGGGATGTCCGTTCCTATCGGGTCTTCGCGGGAGGCGAGACCTGCTGGGAGGCGAACGCCGCCTCCAGGCGGGGAACGAAGTCCACCAGGTCCTGCGCCCAGCAGCCGTAGGTGTGACCGCCCTTGCAGTTGCTGCCCCAGCCGGCGCCGTCGCCGTAGTTGACGTAGTGGTAGGGGTACTTGAGGGCGTCCATGCGTTCCTTGGCGTGTCGGGACGCCGACTCGACCCAGAACTCCGGTTCGGCCGGGTTGCCGGCGCCGGTGCCCGTGTAGATCGAGACGCCCATGCCGGCCAGCGCGTCCATGTGCGCGACCGGGTCCGCCTCGTTCCAGCGCCAGTCCTGCCAGAGAATCGGATAGGGGGTGCCGAAGATCGCGTCGCTGGACACCGGGGGCCCGTAGTTGAGGTTGCAGGTGGGGGCGGACGTGCCGCAGAGCGCGGCGCCGATGTTGGTCAGCGTGGCCACGACGGCGGCGCGCATGACGGCGTGGTTCGTCGAGAGCTCGTTGGCGCCGGAGAGCGAGGCGACCTGGCTGAACAGGTCCGGATGCCGCTGGGCGTAGTGCAGGGCCCCGAAGCCCCCCATCGAGAGGCCGCCGACGGCCCGCGTCCGCTTGGACGCGAGGGTGCGCAGGTTGGCGTCGATGAAGGGGATCACCTGGTTGATGTGGAAGGTCTCCCAGTTCTGCGCCCCGGCGGCGGTCGTCTGGTCGAGCCAGTTGGTGTACCAGCCTCTGCGGCCCCCGTCCGGGATGACCGTGATCATCGACTGGGCCGCGGTCAGCGCGGGGTAGGCCACCATCGGGTTGCCCGGGTCGTCGGACGCGCCGTGCAGGAAGTAGAACACCGGATAGCGCTTGGCGGGCTGGGTCGCGTAGTCCTTGGGCAGCAGGATCCGGATGCGGTGCGGCCCGGAGACCTGGTCCGTCTTCACGGTGATCACGAAATTGGTGGGGGTGCCGGTGGCGGCGCCGACCTGGGTCAGCCCGAAGCCGTCGCTCATCGGCGGCGGGACGGGGTCATCGGCTTGCGCGGACGGCGCGCCCAGCATGAGCAGGGCAGCCGTGACGGCGAGGACCGCCGCCTTCGCGCGCAGGAGCCGGGCGGGTGTCCGGCCGGTACTCATCTCCCGTTCCCGGTGTCGGGTAGGGACGTTGAGGGTAACGAGTGGGGTGCGTGACGGTTCGTCATGCCGAGCACCATAGCCAGCTCTAGAACAATTTTCTATAAGCTTGCTCCACTTCTGTTGCCGCCCGAGCGGATGGACCACCACTTCTGTTCTAGGCTGATCGGCATGCCGAACGGAATCATGAGGGGGACGCACGATGTCTCCTAAGCAGCAACGCGGCGAGGCGACCGTCGACCAGCTCCTGACCGCCGCGCTGCAGGTGTACGCGTCGTCCGGCCAGCAGGGCTTCACCGTCAACGCGGTCACCACGGCCAGCGGGGTGAGCCTCGGCAGCCTCTACCACCACTTCGGCAGCTTCGACGGTCTCGCCGCCGGCCTCTACATCCGCTGCCTCGAGCAGCTGTGCGACACGGTGTTCGCGCCGGTGGGCCGCACGCGCACCGCCCGTACCGGCATCCGCGCGCTCGTCCAGAGCTATCTGCGCTTCACGGTGGAGCGCCGGGACGTCGCCCTGTTCCTCCACGCCTCCGCCTACTCCGGCTATCTCGCCGCCCACGCCGAGGAGATCCGCGCCGCCAAGGCGGCCAAGTTCGAGGCCGTCGCCCAGTGGCTGGGTCCTCGCATCGCCGCCGGCGAGGTGGCGGACCTTCCCGCTCCCATGCTCGAAGTGCTCGTCATGGGACCGATCGAGGAGGCAGCGCGCCGCTGGCTGTCCAGCACCTATGACATCGACCTGAAGCAGGCCGAACGCATCCTCCCCGACCGGATCTGGCGCTCGCTGCGGCCCGATCCGGCGGGGTAGGGGTTACGCACGTCGCGGTGTTCCGCCGCTCACCTTGCGGACCCGGTGGTTGCCGAAGTCGCCGATGTACAGCCCGCCGTCGCCGTCAACCGCGATGCCGAGGGGCTGGTCGAGGCGGGCCAGAAGGGCGGGGCCGCCGTCGCCGTCGTATCCTTTGCTCCCGTCGCCGGCGACCGTGCTGATGATCCCGTCGGCATCGACCCGCCGCACCCGCTCGTTGCCGTAATCGGTGATGTAGAGGTTGTCGTCGCCGTCCACCGCCAGGCACTGCGGCAGGTCGAGGACCGCCGCGGTGGCGGGTCCGCCGTCGCCGCCGAAGCCGATGTCACCGGTACCGGCCACCGTGGTGATGATCCCGTCCGGGGCCACCCTCCGCACCCGGTAGTTGTACCGGTCCGCGATGTAGAGGTTGCCGGCACTGTCGATCGCCAGGGCGTGGGGAAAGTGCAGCGAGGCCGCGGTGGCGGGCCCGCCGTCGCCGCCGAAGCCCTCGGCGCCGTCGCCGGCCACGGTGGCGATGACGCCGTCCGTGCCCACCTTGCGCACCCGGTGGTTGTAGTCGTCCGCGATGTAGAGATTGCCGACGCCGTCGACCACCAGGGCGTGAGGGAAGTTCAGCGAGGCGGCGGTCGCGGGCCCGCCGTCGCCGCCGAACGCGGCGGTTCCGTCGCCGGCCACGGTGGTGATGATCCCGTCGGGGCCCACCCTGCGCACCCGCTGGTTGAAACGGTCCGCGATGTAGAGGTTGCCCCGGCCGTCCAGTGCCACGCCGGCGGGATCCCTGAGACCGGCCGCGGTGGCGGGCCCGCCGTCACCGCCGTACCCCTTGGACCCGTCACCGGCCACGGTGGTGATCACCCCGTCCGGGCCCACCTTGCGCACGCGATGGTTCTGGTAGTCGGCGATGTAGAGGGAACCGGCGCCGTCGAGGGCCACGCCGTAGGGGGAACGAAGACCGGCCGCGGTGGCGGGTCCGCCGTCGCCGCCGAACCCGGCGGTGCCGATGCCGGCCACGGTGGTGATGGTGGTCCCTAAAGCCGATGCTGCCGGCCCCGCGACGTCGTCTTTGGTTGCTGTCACGTCCATAAGCGCCTCTCGCTGGATCGACACGGGTCCCGCCCGGCCGAGGAGGCCGGACGGGACCCTGTGCGCTGTCCTACGAACCTTCGTGCCCGCTGTTCACACCGGTCACAGGACGCGGCCGGTCAGCGGCACGGGTGCGAGGCGGCCGATGACGGCCCGGCCGTCGGTGGACTGGGTGCCCGGTGTCGCGCCCGGCAGGGCCTTGAGCACGATCGTGTGGATCAGGGAGGTCTTGTCCGTGGTGCCGGTGTTCAGGTGCGGGTTGGACTGGATGACGAGCGTCTTGCCGTTGTCCTCGAGGCGGGTGTCGAGGTTCCCCGTGACGTACGGCTTGGTGTTGTAGTAGCCGTAGGAGGCGGCGCCGGTGAACTCGAAACCGGTCGGTGCGGTGATCCGCTGCTCGATGGTGCCGGGGTTGACCGGCTGGTTGTCGAACGAGCGGAACTCCAGGTTGAACTTGGCGGTCTGGCCCGGTGCCGCCGCGGGTACCGACGCCTGCACCACGCGCAGCGCGGTCTCGTCCTGTGCCTTGCTGGTGATCTTGCCGGAGATCTGGACCGGGGTGTGCCGGCCGATGCTGGCCGAGCCGTTGTCGTACTGCCCGGGCAGCGCGTTGATGCGGGCCTGGACGGGGATCGTGTAGATCACCGAGCCGCTGTCGCTGGTGGTGGTGTTGACGTGCGGGTTGGCGGTGATGATCAGGGTCCGGCCGTCGTCCTCGATCCGGTAGTCGAGGCTTCCGGTGACGATGCCGTCGAGGGCCTCGTAGTACGCGTACGTGGGCTGCCCGGCGAAGATGAAGGACGTCGGGGCGGTGAAGCGCTGGACGATGGTGCCAGGGTTGACCGGCTGCCCGGCCGGTGAGGTGTAGCGCATGATGAAGGTGGACCGCTGGCCCGGGGCGACGTCCGGAATCGTGTCCTGATAGATCGTCAATGCCGTCTCGTCCGCGACGGGGGAGGGCACGACGACCGTGACGGGCAGGGCGTACGTGTTGTCCTTCAGGTTCAGGTCCCCGCCGTACTGGATCTCCAGCGTGGACTCGTACGTGCCGGCGGGCGTGTTGTCCGGGGCGATCACCCGGAAGACGCCGTCCAAGGTCCCCTGGTACGGGATGAGCTGCTGTCCGGTGAACGTGCGGGTGAGCCGCCGTCCCGTGCTGCCGGGGCCGCCGACCAGGCCGTCGGCCAGGGTGAGCACCACGGTCACCTGCTGGCCGTCGGCCGTGTTCGGACCGCGGCTCCTGATCCGCGCGCCGAGGTCGAACTCCTGCCCGCGCTGCACCCGGTACGGGCTGACGACCTCTCCGTAGAGGTCGGCGGCCGGCGGGAGCGGCGGGGTCATCTGGGCCACCCCCGTGATGCCGCGGACCCGGTGGTTGTGGGTGTCGGCGACGTACAGGTTGCCGGCCCGGTCCAGCGCGATTCCATAGGGGTAGAAGAGGCGCGTGCCCGCGGCGGGTCCGCCGTCGTCGACATATCCGGCGGTTCCGTTGCCCGCGATGGTGGTGATGTTGCCGTCCGAGGTGACCTTGCGGATCCGGTGGTTGTGGCCGTCGCCGATGTAGAGGTTGCCGGCCTCGTCCAGAGCCAGCCCCCAGGGGTAGTGGAGCCGGGTGCCTATCGCCGGGCCGCCGTCGGAGACGTAGCCGGCGGTGCCATTGCCCGCGACGGTGGTGATGATGCCGTTGGGGGTGACCTTGCGGATGCGGTGGTTGTGCCGGTCGGAGATGTAGACATTGCCGGCGGCGTCCACGGCCAGCCCGATGGGGTAGTAGAGCCGGGTCGCGATGGCCGGGCCGCCGTCGGAGACGTAGCCGGCGGTGCCGTTGCCCGCGATGGTGGTGATGTTGCCGTTGGGGGTGACCTTGCGGATGCGGTGGTTGTTGTAGTCCGCGATGTACAGATTTCCGCCGTGGTCCACAGCCACGGCGTACGGGGTGTGGAGCGGGGTGGCGATGGCGGGTCCGCCGTCGGAGATGTAGCCGGCGTTTCCGTTGCCCGCGACGGTGGTGATGATGCCGTTCGGGGTCACCTTGCGGATCCGGTGGTTGCCGGCGTCGGCGATGTAGAGATTGCCCGCGTCGTCGAGTGTCACGTCGACGGGGCTGTTGAGGCGGGTGGCGACAGCCGGTCCGCCGTCGGAGATGTAGCCGGCGGTTCCGTCACCCGCGATGGTGGTGATGATGCCGTTCGGGGTGACCTTGCGGACCCGGTGGTTGTTGGTGTCGGCGATGTAGAGGTTGCCGTTCTTGTCCATGGCCACGCTGTTGGGGTAGTTGACCCTGGTCAGCGCGCCCGGTCCCCCGTCGGAGATGAACCCGGCCACGCCGTTGCCCGCCACCGTGGCGATGGCGCCTTCGGCCAGGCCCGCGGGCTGCGGCCCGGTTCCGGTGCTCGTTGAGGTGGTCATGCGTGTACTCCTGTCTGATCGGAGGAGGTGCATGGATTCGGCGCCCCCGGCAACGCGCCCTCGCGCGTGAATTCCTTTTCCGTCCGCCATTTAAATGGCGGCGCGCAGAATCGACCGCCCATCGCATTGCAGTGCGAAAGATCGCGCAAAAGCAGGGAAGTTGAAAGGGGTGCATGCCGCTCGTGGCATGGCACGGGGTCCGCCGACGAAGTTAACGCCGGGATCGCGCAACGTGCAATGGGCCTGATTCGGAATGATTGGCCGGATCCCGGCCGTGATCATATTTGCTGGGTGGAAATCCCTTGGTGCGCCTGGAGATCGGGGAATAGCGGCACATGCGCGTTCGGCGCGAAACCACCTCCCGACGCCCCTTTCCGGCCGCCGTGGGGTCTGGTCACCGGCCCTTTCCTGAGCAAGAGTGGTCGGGCTTTCCCCCGCACATACCGGATGCGCTCATTCCCCTGCCCGGAGGTATCTGCTCCCTATGTACACGGGATTCACCTGGCCGCTGCTCGGCGGCATGGCGGCGGCCCGTGGGGGAGGAGGCGCGGCGGCCGGCCGCGGCGCGCTGCTGGCGGTGGTCGGGGCGGCGGCGCTGCCCGTGGGCTTCGCCCTGGGGCGGGAGGTGCAGCGCCGCCTGGCCGGAACGCGGTGGACGGCGCCGGACCCGGGGTGGAGGAGCGGTGCTCCGGCGGTGCCCGGCCCCCGGTATCCGGACCCGGCGATTCCTGTAGGGCCGCCCTCATGGCGGGATCGGACGAGGGAGGTCCACCGGTGAGGCGCGCACTGCTGAAGACCGTCGACACCATCGGCTACGCCGTCATCGGCATGTCCGCGGGCTATCTCGCCCTCGCCATGGGCGCGGGACTCTTCGAACTGCGCCGCCAGAAAGCCGCGTTACGCGTCCAGGGCGACACCGCGTACGGCAGCCCGCACCTCGGCCGCCGCGACCGCCGCCATCTGTACGCCCTCATCCCCTGCCTCAACGAGGAGTCCGTGATCGGCACGACGGTCGCCGGGCTGCTCGGACCGCGCACCACGGTCGTGGTCATCGACGACGGCTCCGACGACGCCACCGGACGGGAAGCCCAACGCGCCGGCGAGGAGGCACGCGCGGCGGGACGGCCGGGCGAGGTCGTCGTGCTGCGCCGCGAGCCGCCGAACGCCCGGCAGGGCAAGGGCGAGGCCCTCAACCACGGCATCGGCCTCATCCGGGAGCGCGTCGCGGCACGCGGCCAGGACCCCGCCGGGACGATCGTGTGCGTGATGGACGCGGACGGCCGGCTCTCGGACCGGGCGCTGAGCCACGTCCTGCCGCTCTTCGACGACCCCCGCGTCGGCGGAGTGCAGCTCGGCGTCCGCATCCGCAACCGCCGCGGAAACTTCCTGACCTGGTTCCAGGACTACCAGTTCTGGGCCATGGCCGCCGTCACCCAGTTCGGCCGCAACCTCACCTCGACCGTCAGCCTCGGCGGCAACGGGCAGTTCACCCGGCTCACCGCGCTCGACGGACTGGGCGAACGCCCCTGGTCGCGGTCGCTGACCGAGGACCTGGACCTGGCCATCAGCCTCGCCGTACGCGGCTGGCGGCTGCGCACCACCGCCCACGCCTCCGTGGACCAGCAGGGAGTGAGCGACCTACGGCGGCTCGTCCGGCAGCGGACCCGCTGGTACCAGGGCCACATGACCGCCATCAGACGGATGGGCGAGATATGGCGCGCGCCCCGGATGCGGCACCTGGCCGCCCTGGAGATGTTCTCCTACCTACTGGTGCCCTGGGTACTGGACCTGCCCTGGTCGATCCTCTTCCAGTACTGCCTGATCTGGTTCGTCCGCAGCCCCAACGTCCAGGTCCTGCACGGCCCGCGCGCCGCCGCGATCAACGCCGGCCGCCTGAAGTGGCCGGCGAACCTGGCCGCCTGGTACCTGCTCACCTTCGCACCCGCCCTCGTCACCTCCTGCGCCTATCTGCGCCGGGACCGGGCCGTGGGCGTCCTGCGGGCCCTGATGCTCGGCCACTCCTTCGTCGTCATGAACTACATGTCGTTCCTCTGCGCCTGGTCCGCTCTCTTCCGCATGGTGCGCGGGCAGACCGGCTGGACCAAGACCACCCGGGAAGCCGAGATGGCGTGAGGCGCCCGGGCCGGGGAAGGACCCCGGCCCGGGCACCCGCGCGATCAGCCCTCCACGCCGTAGTACTGCGCGAGGAAGCCGATCACGTGATCCGCGTGCGGGCTCAGCTCCGGCAGGTGCGTCGCCAGGGCGGTGCGCACCGCCTGGGAGAGCTCGGGCAGTGACGTGGCCGCGCCCTTGACGTACGGGTCGAGGCGGCGGACGAGCTCGTAGTTGCTCTCCACGTCGAGCTGCCGCATCGCCCGCTCCAGGGGCGCGGCGTCGGCGGCCGCCACGGGCGGCAGGAGCCGACTGACGAAGGTGACGCGGTGCATCACCCGCCAGCACGGCGGCTTGCGGTCCGACTGGCGGGCCTGGCGCAGGGCGGCGGCGTTCGGGTCGGTGCCGCCCTCCAGCCAGGCCGGGTCGACGACCTTGTGGAAGAAGGTGTCGAAGTGCTCGGTGTCCTCGCCCAGGTAGAAGCTGAGGAACCGGTACGCGTCCACCTTGCCCGGCGCGTTGACGGGCTTGCCGTCGGCGTCGAAGACCGGCTTGCGGTTGGCGTCGTACTGCTGGACGTTGCCGGACGGCGAGCAGACGACGTTCAGCCCGAACGAGCGGGTGGCCTCCTTGCCGCGCGCCCGCGTGACGGTCATGCCGCCGCCGACCGAGGCGTCCAGCTGGGCGTTGATGCCCACGCCCATGACGTCGAAGGAGGTACCGACGGAGGCGCCCACCGAACCGGACATCGAGTACGAACCTGAAGTCGTCTCGCTGACGACGTCGGTCGTCTCCGTCGTCTCGGCGAAGAACCCGCCGTCCGCCGTCCACACATAGGTGTTGACCAGGTCACGGCGCGAGAAGCCGTCGCCGGTCGCGTTGCCCGCCGTGTCGCGGCCCTTGCCGGGCGCGGTGTCCCCGCCGATCGCGCCGCCGAGGACGCGGCCGGCCCGTTCGGCCGTGGGATCGGGCGTGCCGGTGTCGGTGGAGACCGTCTCGTAGTAGCTGCGCAGCCGCTGCTGGTCACGCTGGATGCGCCGCTTGATCGCGTACGCCTCGCGCGGCTTGTAGTAGCTGTACTCGCCGCGCTCGCGGGCGCCCGCGTAGTCGGGGTCGAGGACCCTGCCGCGCTCGTCGAAGCCGACCGTGCCGTCCAGGGTGCCCTGCTTGGTGTAGCGGGGGTTGAGCGGGAAGGGGACGACGTTCCAGTCCTTGGGGATGTCCGGGTTGGGCTGGATGCGGTAGGCGACCAGGGTGCCGCTGTGCGCCAGCCGCAGCGCGAAGACGTCGGCCGTCTGGGACTGGACGACCGCGAAGCCCGTGTTGACGGGGACGTAGCGGCGACCGACGGAGGGGTTGAGCGGCTTGAGCGGGTCCTCCCAGCTGCCCGACAGATCGACCTTCATGGCCCGGGCGGTGTTCTCGCCCTGCGAGACGGCGGTCTCGTCGGCCCAGCTGTTGGAGAACTCCAGGCTGCCGCGCACGCCCACCGACACCTTGGCCTTCGCCATCGACTTGGCGACGCCGAAGCCCAGCGGTGCGGCGATCATCCACATGTCGACGTCGACCTCGTTGGAGAGGGCGAAGTCGAACGCCGCGTCGACGCTGCGCTCCTTGGCCGACGACAGTGAGTGGACGACCTCCTCCGCCTGGGTGAGCTCCACCGACGCGACGCTGTCGTACGTCGCACGGTCGGGGTCGATCGTGTTGGGTGTGAGGTTCTCCGACGGCACCGGCGGCGCGCCCTCGACGTAGCCGACCAGCTGCGGGTCGAACTGCACCTGGCTGACCCACTCGCTCACCAGGTCGCCGACCTTGTAGCCGGTGACCAGGTACCAGCGGCCGTCCCGCAGATAGCCGTACGCCCGCTTCAGGACGCCGAACGCCTCGCCCTTGGCGGTGTACTGCATGTCCGCGTACTCGGCGACGGCCGGTGCGCCGGAGACCGTCTCGTGGAACGGGGTGCGCATCGCGGCGAGCGCCGAGCGGACCTGCGCGGTGTCGCTGGAGACGGGCGCGGTGGACAGGACGGGGGAGGGACGGCGGGGCGCGTCGTGCAGCGTCAGGTCGTTGCCGCGCAGGCCCTCGTCCCGGACGACGTTCGCCGACTCGTCGGTGGAGGCCCGGTCGAAGGACCAGTAGGCGATCAGGTCCTCCTTCTCGCCCTTGAGGCGGGTGAAGAGGTTGTCGAGCACCTGCTCCTGGGTGCGGGCGGTGCGCCAGATCCGCACCTCCTCGAGGACGCCGTGGAAGGGCTGGTCGGCCTTGCCGTCCTTGAGCCGGGCGCCGAGGGAGAGCTGGGCGTCGCCGTAGCCGGCGAAGTCGTCGCTCTCCAGCGGGTCGCAGGCCACGGAGACGCCGTTGCGGTAGATACGGAAGAGGCTGCCGCGCGGGTCGGGGTTACGGGTCCAGCGGGCACCGCGCAGCCGGGCGGGGTGCGAGCCGGTGGCATCGGCCGCGGTGTTGCCGGCGTTCTCCTCGAAGCGCCAGTGCGCGGTCAGGCCGCGGTCGCGCGCGGAGACGGGCGTGCCGAGCTGCGCCGCGTCGCGGGCCACGCTCCACAGCCGGACCTCGGAGACGACGCCGGTGAAGGAGCGCGTCTCCAGGCCGTCCCGGGCGCGGCCGATGTCGAGCGTGCCGGTGTTGCCCTTGGCGCCGGGCCCCTCGTAGCGGGTGGTGCCGGCCTCGCGGCCGTCGATGAAGAAGCGGATCTCCTGCCACTCCTGGACGTCGACGGACTCCACGAGCTCCACGGTCTGCTTGACGGGCTTGCCGTCGGCACCGGCCGCGGTGATCTCCTTGCTGCCCTTGCGCTCCTGCATCGAGCGGCCGCTCTTGCGGACGACGGCGAGGCGGTGGAACGTTCCCGCGCCGAGGGCCTCGGTGGAGGCGAACCGTACGAGCTTGCCGTCCGGCTCCTCGAAGCCGAACTCCAGCCTGCCGTCGGGCAGGACGAGCAGCCGGTACGGGACGCTGCCGCCCGCGCCGTCGGCGGTACGGCCCTTGGAGAGCAGGCCCTGCACCGTGCCGAGGGCGTCGACGCGGCAGAAGACCTCGACGGTGAGGTCGCCGGGGATGTCGAGCGCGTCGTTGTCGGGCGCCTCCGCGTACGCGCCGTCGGCGAGCTCGACCGCCCACGACTGCTCGTAGGCGGCGGCCAGATGGGTCCACTCGCGCAGGGGGAAGGACGCGCGGGTGGCGGTGAGGCGGTTGCCGACGGCGGCGACGATGCGGTAGCCGGCCTCGCCCTCGGCGAGCGCGTCAGGGGCGGGCACCGTGACGAAGCCCTTGCGGAACGCGGCGTTGCGGCCCTTGGGCGAACGGTCGGCGACGCCCGGCTTCCCGGCCACCTGCGGCGCCGGGTCGGCGTAGGGCCAGTAGCCCTCCAGGCCCGGCTCGTCACCGGTGAGCCGCTTGTTCATCCGGTCGCGGACCTCGGCGGCGGTGCGCGCGGTGCGCCACAGCCGGACCTCGTCCATGTCGACACGCGCGTAGTCGGGGATCCAGCCGGCGAAGGAGCTGCCGAAGCTGAAGAGCCCGTTCCCCCGGTAGTGGCCGCCTGCGATCCGCCGGGCGACCTCCTCGCCGTCCCGGTAGATCATCTGTTCACGGGTGGCCGTGCGGTAGGTGCACGCCCAGTGGTGCCAGCCGGTGTCCGTGTACTTCTGCGGCGTGTCGAGGTCGTCGGCGTAGAACGCGAAAGTGAAGACGCCGTCCTTGCGGAAGCCGATGTGCAGCGAGCGACGGTCCTCACCGGTGCCGTCGGTGCCGTGACCGACGACGATCTGCGGAATCCCCTGCGGAGGCGTGGGGCGCCGGGCCCAGAACTCCACCGTGAAGTCGGTGTCCGCCAGGTCGACGGAGGTCTCGGTCATGCCGATGGCGCCCTTGCCGTCGAACGACAGCGCCGGTGTGACGGGCGGGGCGGGCGGAGCCAGCAGGCCCAACACGAAGGGGCTGTCGCCGGTGTTGGCGTGGACGACGCGGGCCGCTCCTCGCACCCGCTCCGGGTTGACCCACGCTTCCATGGTCAGGTCGCCGGTGACGGTGGCGCGGTCCAGCCCCTGCTCCATGGACACGACGCTCTGCCGCCCGTCGAAGGCGTACGCCCGGCCCGGCTTGTCCGCGCGCCAGCGGGGGCCGTGGCCGGTGACGAGGTCGGGCACGGCGCCGAGCGGCACCTCCTGCGCCTTGCCCGGGTCGACGACCAGGAGCCGGGACCCGGCGGACAGCGGCACACCGGGGCGGTTGCTCCCGGCCTGCTGCGCGTAGTCGTACGCCTGGCCCGCCGCGCCGTTGACGATGGCGGCGAAGTCGGCGGCCCGGCGCGGCAGGCGCCGCCAGATCTCGCTCTCCTTGCCGCGCCGGATCGTCAGCTCGCACAGCCCGGCGTCGCCGACGTCCATGATGAGGATGTCCAGGCCGGCGAGGTCGGTGCCCGCGTCGCGGGCGGCGAAGGTCATCGCGGTGCCGTCGGGGCCCGCGAGCTGCCGGGTGGCGCGGGAGACGAGGGTGTCGTAGTACGTGGCGAAGAACTGCCCGTTGGCGCCGCGGAAGTACAGCACGACGCTGCCCGTGGCGCTGTCCAGCAAGTACGGGCGGTCGGCGCCGCGGGCGAACTCCAGCAGGGCGCCGGAGCAGCTGAGCCCGGTCCGGTCGACGGAGAGCTGCGGCATCGGCAGGGCGATGTCGTCGGCGCCCTTGAGGCCGCCGGTGAGACGGGCGAGCTCCTCGCGCTTGGCGGTCAGCTCGGCCTGGATGACGGCCAGCTCGCGCTGAAGATGGTTGATCTTCTCCTGGCCGGCGTCGGCCTCGCGCAGGCGGGCCTCGGCGAGCGCGAGGCGGTCGTGCTGGCTCTGGATCTCGGAGTCGTACCCGCGGGGCCGCAGCCGCTCCATGACGACCGCCCCCTCGCCGCTGGAGGTGACCGTGCCGAGGTCGTACTGGACCACCCGGTCGCGGTTGATGCGGTCGATGGCGCTGATGGCCTTGCCGCTGTAGCGGTTGACGAGGGCCGTGTGGCCGTTGCCGAGGTCGCGGACGGTGAAGTGGCTGTTCCAGCCTCTGATGTTGCGGCCCCACAGGACCAGCTCGGCGCCGTTGTCCCGGCTCTCGTCGCGGACGTGCACGTCGAGCTCGCCCGCCTCGTTCATCATGAAGAAGAGGGGGTAGCCGTCGTGGGTGCCGCCGTGCTCGACGAAGTGCCACACGGCGGTGGCGTCGTCCTTGTTCGTGGTCCTGACCAGCGGGGCCCCGTTCTCGAGGCGGCCCGTCACCGCGAGGTAGAGATCCTGGCCGTCGCGCTGCTGTGTGAACCGCACGCGCCAGAACCACGCCAGCGGGTTGTTGTCCAGCCGGGCCTTGAGCGCGTCGCGCTCCTCGCGCGCCTGCTGGGCGTCCGCGGTCTGCGGCGCCAGCCGCGCGATCTCGGTCTCCTTGACCGCGGCCTTCTGGTCCAGCTCCCGCACCTGGGCGTCCAGCCGGCTGATCGCCTCGACGTCCCCGCTGGCCTCCGGCGCCGCCAGCACCGGCAGCGCCAGCTCGTCCGGCACCTGGGCGAGGCGGCCGTCGCGCCCGACGCCGAAGTCGACGGTCGCCGCGTAGGCCTCGTCGGTGGTGGCGCCGGTCTTCGGGTCGGGGCCGGAGGTGGCGTACGACAGGAGCACGCGCGCCTGGCGCTTGGCCGGCTTGGGCTCCTGCCCGTAGCCGACGGCGGTCTCCTCCTGCTGGTGGTACAGGACGGCGGACAGGCCGGAGACGGTCTTCCGGCCGGCGACGGCGAAGCTGTCGCGACGCACGCCCGGGTGGTCGCCGATGGGCGCCTCGGAAGTGACCCACTTCGGGTCGCCGACGAGCTCGCCGTGGCGGGCGCGGTCGGTCTGGTCGTGCAGGCGGGTGCCGGAACCCTCGTCGAAGCGGTAGTACGCGACGAGGCCGGGGTCGTTGCCGATGAGGCGGACGCCCTTGTCGCGCTTCAGCTCGTCGGAGGTGCGGGCGCGGTCCCAGATCCGTACCTCGTCCAGCTCGGCGCGGGCGCCCTGGCCGAGGGCGCGGCCCAGCAGCAGGGGGCCCGTCCCGGCGTAGTCGCCGCCGGTGGTGCGGCTGCCGGCCTCCTCGCCGTCGCGGTAGACGGTCTGCCGGCGTGCCTTGCGGTCGTAGACGCAGGCCCAGTGGTGCCAGGCGGTGTCCGCGACCGGACTGTCGGAGTTGAGGTCGTCGGCGTAGAAGGCGAAGGTGAAGCGGTCGTCCTCACGGAAGCCGATGTGCAGGGACTTGAGCGGGCTGCCCGACTCGTCTCCGTGGCCGACCAGGAACTCCTGACGGCCCGTCGCCGTGCGCCGCGCCCAGAACTCGACGGTGAAGTCGCGGCCCGCCAGCTCCGGCCCCTCCGGGACGCGCACGTGGGCGTCGCCCTCGCCGAAGGCCAGCGCGGTCTCCGCGTGCCCGTCCGTGCTCACCACGGGCACGAGCGGCTGCCCGGTGAACGGGCAGGTGCCGGGCCCGCTCTCGTACACCGCGTCGCGGTACGCGGCGTCGGGGCTGGTCCATGCCTGGGTGCCCTGGAGGTTGAACAGCCCGTCGCGGCCCTGCTCGACGTTGAAGGAGTCGATGCGGCCGGTGGCGTCGTTGTGCGCGAAGATCTGCCAGCGCTGCTGCCCGTGCACGGCGGTGGGGACGAGCAGCGCGGCGAAGCGACCGCCGGAGAGGCTGCGCACGAACGACAGTTCCTGGGTCGGCTCGTGGAAGGCGCGGCCTTCCATGTCCGTGGTGCCCAGGCTGTCCTTGGCCGAGTCGGGGCGACTCTTGTGCCGGCTGCGGCGGTAGCGGGCCTCGAGGACCGGCTTCAGCTCGCCGCCCACCAGCAGGAAGCGGTCGCAGAGCAGGGTGTCGGCGACGAGGGGCACCTTCGCGCCCGCGCCGTCCTTGGCGTAGTCCGTACGGTCCGGGTCGCCGGAGGAGGCGCCGCCGGCCAGCTTGTGGACCGCGTCGGGGTGATCGGCGCCCACGGACTGGCGCAGCACGACGATGTGGGTGCCGTCGGACAGGGCGTGGAAGGGGGCGAGGGCGGTGAGCCTGGCCGTCGTGGACAGGAAGGGGTCCACCTCGTCCTCGTCCAGCCGCTCGCCGGACGCCGCCTCCACTCTGCCACCGCGCTTGACGGCCGGCAGCGCGGTGGCGCCGACGGCCGCGAAGCCCACGTCGGTGATCTCGGAGGGGAAGCGCAGCGGGAGGGGGTTCTCCGACCAGTAGGCGGCGTCGAGTTCTCCCTTGCTCTCGTCGTGCCGCGCCAGGTCCAGGACGGTGTAGACGAGGCGCCGCCGGTCGTCCATGGCCAGGGCCACCGTGGTGCCCTGATGGCGCACGGTGGTGGTGTGGACGTAGGGGCGGTCGCTGTAGACCTTCAGTAAGTGCTGCTCGCCGGACAAGAAACGTCTCCTTGAAAACGCCGTGTGGGTAGAGCGGGAGACCCCCGCTGACCTGCGCCGCTCCCCCGTTCGCAAGCGCGGCGATCACACGATTTACCGGCGGGAATTCCCCGTCAAGGAACGGATCGCGCCAGGGCGTCCGGAAATGGGATGCCGGGGCCTTCCGTGCGGTGGCGGCGGCCGGGCGGAGCGGTCAGGATGAGGCCGAGGAGGTGGGTGCCATGGCGGTCGCCGGTGAGGACGGTGCCGTGCGGGTGCTGGTCTTCGGGGCGGCGATGCGCGGGGATTCCCTCAACGCGCGCCTGGCCGGGCTCGTGACGCGGCTCGTCCGTGGCGCGGGTGCCGCCGCGGACCTGGCCCATATGAGGGAATTCGCCATGCCGGTCTACGACGGAGACGCCGAGGCGGCCGAAGGCATCCCGGCGGGGGCGCTCGCGCTGAGCGAGCGGATCGCGGCGTGCGATGCCTTCGTCATCTCCTCCCCGGAGTACAACGCCTCCGTGCCGGGCGTGCTGAAGAACGCCATCGACTGGGTCTCCCGCGTCCAGCCCCAGCCCTTCAAGGACAAGCACGCCCTGCTGGTCTCCGCGTCGCCCTCCCTCGTCGGCGGCAACCGCGGACTGTGGGCCCTGCGGGTCCCCCTCGAACACCTGGGCACGCGGGTCTACCCCGACATGTTCAGCCTCGCCAGGGCCCACGAGGGCTTCACCGACACCGGCGACCTCTCCGACCCGGGACTCCACACCCGCCTGGAGGAATCGGTCGCCTCGTTCCTCCGCCTGGTCGAAGCGGACACCCGCTACGTATGCCTGCGGCGCCGCTGGTACGAGTTCCTCGGCGACTGCACCGACGCTCCGGTGACCCAGCGCCAACAGGACTGAGGTCTCAGCCGCGCTCGTCGCGGGGGGCGCCGGCCACGCGGCGTTCGCCGCCGTTGCGCCGCTGCCAGGCCCGGTAGACCTCGACCGCTGCGTCGCGGGCCTCGTAGCGCATGGGCAGGCGCCGCTCGGTGTAGTCCTTGGCGAACTCGTCGTAGAAGGTGTCGAGCTCGAAGTACTTGCGGTCGTCGACGTAGTGCGGCTCGTAGGCGTCGCGCGTGGTGAGGAAGACGACCTCGTCCGGCGAGCAGTAGTAGAGGGACCCCAGGCACATCGGGCAGGGGTGGGCCAGGACGTAGATGGTGGTGCCCGTCAGATGTTCGGTGCCCAGCTTCACGCATGCCTCACGGATGGCGAGGATTTCCGCGTGTGCGGTCGGGTCGTTCGTCTGGGCGACCTTGTTCGGGCTCTCGGCCAGGATCTCGCCGTCCTTGACGATGACGGTCGCGAACGGCCGGCCGCCCTCTTCGACGTTGCGGCGGGCGATGTCGATGGTGCGCTGTGCGAAGTCCATGAGGAGTCCTCCGGGAGGGATAGGGGGTGGGGGTCGACAGGACCGTCACACCGCCGGCCAGCGCCAGCGAGCACTCGCCGTTGCGCA
>NZ_JBFADG010000043.1:0-19236 GCF_040641275.1 Streptomyces sp. NPDC021096
GCTACGCGGCCGCCAACGTCTACCTCGACGCCCTCGCGGCACACCGACGCGCCACCGGCCTCCCCGCCACCTCCATCGCCTGGGGATTCTGGGAAGAGCGCAGCGAACTGACCGAGCGGCTCTCCGACGACGACCTGGCACGCGCCCACGCGCTGCCGATGTCCACCGCGCAGGCGCTGGAGCTGTTCGACGCGGCGCTGGCCGCCGACGAGGCGATGGTGCTGGCCGCCCCGCTGAACCCGAGCGCGTGGGCGGGCACCGACCACGTGCCTCCGGTGCTGCGCGACCTGGTCCGTACCCCGATCCGGCGCGCCGCCGACTCCACCGGCACCGCCGACGGCGCCGCCACCACCGCACTGGGCCGGCGACTGGCCGACGTGGACCCCGCCCGACGGGACGAGGTCGTGCTGGAACTGGTCCGCCATCACGTCGCGGCGGTGCTCCGCCACGCGTCGGCGGACACGGTGGACGCGTCGCGGACGTTCCAGGAGGTCGGCTTCGACTCGCTGACCGCCGTGGAACTGCGCAACCGCATCAGCGCGGCCACCGGCGTACGGCTGCCGGCCACCGCAGTCTTCGACTACCCCACGCCGCGCGTCCTGGCCGGGCACCTGCTCGCCGAGGTGCTCGGCTCGGACGAGGGGGCGGCCGCGCCCGTGCCGGGCGTGCTCGTCGCCGACGATCCCATCGTGATCGTCGGCATGAGCTGCCGCTATCCGGGCGGGATCGCCTCGCCGGAGCAGCTGTGGGACCTGGTGCGGTCCGGTGGTGACGCGATTGGCGGCCTGCCGGGCGACCGCGGCTGGGACCTGGGCGGCCTCTACGACCCCGACCCCGACACCCCCGGCACGTCGTACGCGCGCGACGGCGGGTTCCTGCACGACGCGACCGAGTTCGACGCCGGGCTCTTCGGGATCTCGCCGCGCGAGGCGACCGCCATGGATCCGCAGCAGCGGCTGCTGCTGGAGGCGTCCTGGGAGGCGTTCGAGCGCGCGGGCATCCCTGTCGGCTCGGTCAAGGGTGAGCGGATCGGCGTGTTCACCGGAGTGATGCACCACGACTACCTCACCCGCCTGTCGACCCCGCCGGAGGGAGTCGAGGGCTATCTGGGCACGGGCGCCGCGGCGAGCGTGGCGTCGGGCCGCGTGGCGTACACGTTCGGCCTCGAGGGCCCGGCGGTCACCGTGGACACCGCGTGCTCGTCGTCGCTCGTCGCCCTGCACCTGGCCGTGCAGGCGCTGCGTCTCGGGGAGTGCTCGCTGGCGCTGGCCGGTGGCGTGACCGTGATGTCCACCCCCACTGTTTTCGTGGAGTTCTCGCGTCAGCGTGGACTGTCCCGGGACGGCCGCTGCAAGGCGTTCGCCGGGGCGGCCGACGGCACCGGCTTCGCCGAGGGCATCGGCATGCTGCTGGTCGAGCGGCTGTCGGACGCACGGCGCAACGGGCACCGGATCCTCGCGGTGGTGCGGGGTTCGGCGGTGAACCAGGACGGCGCCTCGAACGGTCTGACGGCCCCGAACGGTCCCTCGCAGCAGCGGGTCATCCGCGCCGCGTTGGCGACCGCGGGCCTGTCGCCGCAGGACGTGGACGCCGTCGAGGCGCATGGTACGGGTACGACGCTGGGCGACCCCATCGAGGCCCAGGCGCTCCTGGCCACGTACGGCCAGGACCGGGAACGGCCTCTGCTGCTGGGCTCGGTGAAGTCGAACATCGGGCACACCCAGGCGGCGTCCGGCGTCGCCGGCGTCATCAAGATGGTCATGGCGATGCAGCACGGAGTGCTGCCCCGGACCCTGCACGTCGACGAGCCCACCCCGCACGTCGACTGGACGACCGGCTCCGTGGAGCTGCTCACCGAGCAGGCGGAGTGGCCCGAGACGGGCGCGCCCCGGCGCGCGGGCGTGTCGTCGTTCGGCGTGAGCGGCACCAACGCCCACGTCGTCCTCGAACAGGCACCGGTTTCCGAGCTGCCTGCGGAGGAGAACGAGGCCGCCGGTCCCGGCGCTGTGGTCCCGTTGATCGTCTCCGGCCGGGACCGGCGCGCTCTGCGCGCTCAGGCCGAGCGGCTGCGCACCTGGGTGGCGGACGCCCCCGAGCAGCGGCGCGTGGCGGACGTGGCCTTCTCCCTCCTCGCCGGCAGGACGGCGCTGGAGCACCGCGCGGTCGTGCTCGGCGGGGAGCGTGCCGAGCTGCTGGCGGGACTGGCGGCGCTGGCGCAGGACGAGCCGGCGTCGGGCGTGGTCGCCGCGGCGGCGGTGCCGGGCCGCAAGGTGACCTTCGTGTTCCCCGGTCAGGGTTCGCAGTGGACCGGGATGGCCACGGAACTCATCGAGTCCTCACCGGTGTTCGCCGAGCGGATGCGGGAGTGCGCCGAGGCGCTGAGCCCGTTCGTGGACTGGTCGCTGTCCGACGTGCTGTCGGACGAAGAGGCGCTGCGCCGCGTCGATGTGGTGCAGCCGGTGCTGTGGGCCGTCATGGTCTCGCTCGCCGGGCTGTGGCGCTCGTACGGCGTCACCCCCGCCGCGGTCGTGGGCCACTCCCAAGGTGAGATCGCGGCCGCATGCGTCGCCGGTGGCCTGTCCCTGGAGGACGGCGCCCGGGTCGTCGCCCTGCGCAGCAAGGCGCTGCTGGCGCTGTCCGGCCGGGGCGGCATGCTGTCGGTCCCCCTGCCGGCGGATCGACTGCGAGGCCGGGACGGACTGTCCATCGCCGCCGTCAACGGGCCCACCTCGACTGTCGTCTCCGGCGACAACGACGTCCTGGACGCACTGCTCGTGGAGTTCCCGCAGGCCAAGCGCATCCCCGTCGACTACGCCTCCCACTCCCCCCATGTCGGGCGCATCGAGAACGAGCTCGCCGAAGCGCTGGCGCCGATCACACCGCGCACGGGCGACGTCCCGTTCTACTCGACCGTCACCGGCGAGCTCACCGACACCGCCGAACTCGACGCGGCCTACTGGTACCGCAACGGCCGCCACACCGTCGAGTTCCAGGGCGTCATCGAGAAGCTGCTCGGCCTCGGCCACACCCTCTTCATCGAGGCGAGCTCGCACCCCGTGCTGACCGCGGGCGTGCGGGAGACCGTCGAGGCGGCGGGCCGTGAGGGCGTGGTGCTCGGTTCGCTGCGCCGGGACGACGGTGGCCTGAGGCGCATGCTGGCGTCGCTGGCCGAGGCGTACGTGCACGGTGCCGATGTCGACTGGCGGCCGCTGCTCGACGGCGCGCGCCGGGTGGACCTGCCGACGTACGCGTTCCAGCGGGAGCGCTACTGGCTGGATTCCGTCGACGCCCAGCCCGCCGCCAGTGCGCTGGACGCCGAGTTCTGGGCCGCGGTCGAGCGCGGGGACCTGGAGTCGCTCGCGGCGACCCTGCGCGTCGCCGGGGAGCCCCTGGGCGAGGTGCTGCCCGCGCTGTCCCAGTGGCGGCGCGAGCGCCGTGACGTCTCCACCATGGACTCATGGCGGTACAAGATCCACTGGAAGCCGCTCGCGGCCGGTGCCACCTCCCTGACCGGCACCTGGCTGGTCCTGGTGACCGACGGTCAGCCCGACGAGGAGTGGGTCGCCGGGGTCACCGGCGCCCTGACCCGCCAGGGCGCCGAGCCGCACACGGTCGTGCTGGACGAGTCCGACTTGGACCGCGCCGCCCTCGCCGGGCGGCTGAGGGGCCTGTTGGCGGAACACCCGCACATCAGCGGCGTCGTGTCGCTGGTGGCGATGGACGAGCGCGCCCACCCCGCGTACCCGGCCGTGCCCCGCGGATACGCGATGACGCTCCTGCTGGCGCAGGCGCTCGGCGACGCCGGGATGGAGGCGCCGATGTGGTGCCTCACCCGGGGGGCCGTATCGCTGAGCGAGGGCGACGTGGCCACCAGCCGCAAGCAGGCGCTGGCCTGGGGCCTCGGCCGGGTGGTCGCCCTCGAGCAGCCCCTGCGCTGGGGCGGGCTGGTCGACCTGCCGGAGAGCGTGACCGAGCGGGCGCAGGCCCTTTTGGCGAGCGTGCTGGCCGGTGCCTCGGACGAGGACCAGGTCGCCGTGCGCGCGGCCGGCCTGTTCGGACGCCGGCTGGCGCACGCCCCGACGCGTGAGCCGGGCGTGACGACCTGGCGCCCCGCCGGGACGGTGCTGGTCACCGGCGGCACCGGCGCGCTGGGTGGGCACGTCGCCCGTTGGCTGGCGGGCCAGGGCGCGGATCACGTGGTGCTGACCAGCCGCCGGGGCATGGCCGCGCCCGGCGCCGGCCGGCTGGTGGAGGAGCTGGAGGCGCTCGGTGCGCGGGTGACGGTCGCCGCGTGCGACGTCGGCGACCGGGACGCCCTGGCGGCGCTGCTGGCCGACGTGGGGCCGCTGACCGCGGTGGTGCACACCGCGGCCGTGCTCGACGACGGCACGATCGGCTCGCTGACCACGGACCAGCTGCAACGGGTCCTGAGCGTCAAGATCGACGGTGCGGTGAACCTGCACGAGCTGACCCGCGACATGGACCTCTCCGCGTTCGTGCTGTTCTCCTCGCTGTCCGGCACGCTGGGCGCCCCGGGGCAGGGCAACTACGCACCCGGTCATGTCTTCGTGGACACCCTGGCCGAGCAGCGCCGGGCCGAGGGCCTGCCGGCGACGTCCGTGGCCTGGGGCCTGTGGGCCGGTGCCGGCATGGGCGAAGGCGGCGTCGGCGACGTCGCCCGGCGGCACGGAGTCCCGGAGATGGCCCCGGAGATGGCCGCCGCGGCCATGGGGCGCGCGGTCGAGCAGGGCGACACCGTCGTCACGGTCGCCGAGATCGACTGGGACCGCCATTACGTCGCGTTCACCGCGACCCGGCCGAGTCCGCTGATGCGCGACGTCCCCGAGGTGCGCGCGCTGATCGAAGGCGGGGTCGGCGCGGAGAACGCCGGGGCCGCGCCGGAGCGTTCGGGCTTCGCCGAGCGGCTCGCCGGGATGAACGACGCCGAGCGCGACCGTGCGCTTCTGGACCTGGTCCGCCGCCACGTCGCGGTCGTTCTGGGCCACACCGGCCCGGACGCGGTCGAGGTCGGCCGGGCGTTCCACGAGACGGGATTCGACTCCGTCACCGCCGTCGAGCTGCGCAACCGGCTCAACGGCGCCACCGGGCTCCGCCTGCCCGCCACGGTGACCTTCGACCACCCCTCGCCGCTCGCCCTGGTCGCGTACCTGCGCGGCGAACTGTTCGACGACCTGCCGGGCCGGGCGGAGCCGGTCCGGGCGACCGTCGCAGCCGCGGACGAGCCGATCGCCATCGTCGGCATGAGCTGCCGGTTCCCGGGGGACGTCGGCTCTCCCGAGGACCTGTGGAGGCTGCTCGACAGCGGGTCCGACGCGCTCGGCGACCTCCCCGTCGACCGCGGCTGGGACACCGCGAACCTGTACCACCCGGACCCCGATCACCGCGGTACCTCGTACACCCGGACGGCCGCCTTCATGTACGACGCCGGCCGGTTCGACGCCGGGTTCTTCGGGATCTCGCCGCGCGACGCCGTCGCGATGGACCCGCAGCAGCGGCTGCTGCTGGAGGCGTCCTGGGAGGCGTTCGAGCGGGCCGGCATCGCCCCCGAGTCGCTCAAGGGCAGCGCGACCGGCGTGTTCACCGGTACGAACGGCCAGGACTACGCGTCCCTGCTGAAGGCCGATGAGACCGGCGACTTCGAGGGCCGCGCGGCCACCGGCAACTCGGCCGCGGTGATGTCCGGCCGCATCGCCTACGCGCTGGGACTGGAGGGCCCGGCGCTGACGGTGGACACGGCGTGCTCGTCGTCGCTCGTCGCCCTGCACCTGGCGGTGCAGGCGCTGCGGTCGGGCGAGTGCACGCTGGCCCTGGCCGGCGGCGTGAGCGTGATGACGACCGCGGAGATCTTCGTGGAGTTCTCCCGCCAGCGTGCGCTGGCCGCCGACGGACGCTGCAAGGCGTTCGCCGCGGCCGCGGACGGTACGGGCTGGGGCGAGGGCGTCGGCATGCTCCTCGTGGAGCGGCTGTCGGACGCCGAGCGCAACGGGCACCAGATCCTGGCCGTGGTCCGTGGGACCGCGGTGAACCAGGACGGCGCCTCGAACGGTCTGACGGCCCCCAACGGTCCCGCGCAGCAGCGGGTCATCCGCCAGGCGCTGGCGAACGCCGGTCTGTCGACGGCCGACGTCGACGCGGTGGAGGCGCACGGTACGGGCACGAAGCTGGGCGACCCGATCGAGGCGCAGGCGCTGCTGGCCACGTACGGCCAGGACCGCGACGCCGACCAGCCGCTGCTGCTGGGCTCGGTGAAGTCGAACATCGGGCACACGCAGGCCGCTGCGGGTGTGGCCGGTGTCATCAAGATGGTCATGGCGATGCGGCACGGCGTGCTGCCGCAGACCCTGCACGTCGACGAGCCCACCTCGCACGTCGACTGGACGACCGGTTCCGTCGAGCTGCTCACCGAGCGGACGGACTGGCCGCGGATCGACAGGCCGCGACGTGCCGGCGTCTCCGCGTTCGGCGTGAGCGGCACCAACGCCCACGTCGTCCTCGAACAGGCGCCGGTGGTGGCCGGGACCGCGATGGAGCGGGCCGAGCTGCCGGCGGTTCCGTGGGTGCTGTCCGGCGCCGGCGAGGATGCGCTGCGTGCACAGGCCGAGCGGCTGCGGTCGTTCGTGGCCTCGGACGCGGAGCTGCTTCCGGCGGATGTGGCGTGGTCGCTGACGTCGACGCGGGCGATGCTCTCGCACCGCGCGGTGGTCGTGGGCGCGGATCGCGAGGAACTGCTGCGTGGACTGGACGCGGTGGCGGGCGGTGCGCCGGCCCCGGGCGTGGTGACCGGTGTGGCGGGCTCGCCGTCCGGTGCGGTGTTCGTGTTCCCCGGTCAGGGTTCGCAGTGGACCGGGATGGCGCTGGAACTCATCGACTCGGCTCCGGTGTTCGCGGAGCGGATGCGGGAGTGCGCCGAGGCGCTGAGCCCGTTCGTGGACTGGTCGCTGTTCGACGTCCTCGCCGATGAAGAGGCGCTGCGCCGCGTGGACGTGGTGCAGCCGGTGCTGTGGGCCGTCATGGTCTCGCTGGCCGAGCTGTGGCGCTCCTACGGCGTCACTCCGGCAGCGGTCGTCGGCCACTCCCAGGGCGAGATCGCGGCGGCGTGTGTCGCGGGTGGCTTGTCGCTGGAGGACGGCGCCCGGATCGTCTCCCTGCGCAGCAAGGCCCTCCTGGCGCTGTCGGGTCAGGGCGGCATGGTCTCCGTACCGCTGCCCGCCGACCAGTTGCGCGGCCGGGACGGACTGTCCATCGCAGCCGTCAACGGACCGGCCTCGACCGTCGTATCGGGCGACAACGACGTCCTGGACGCGATCCTGGCGGAGTTCCCGCAGGCCAAGCGCATCCCCGTCGACTACGCCTCCCACTCCACCCACGTGGAGCAGATCGAAGACGAACTGGCGCAAGCACTCGCACCCGTCGCACCGCGCACGGGCAACATCCCCTTCTACTCAACCGTCACCGGCGAACTCACCGACACGGCAGAGCTGGATGCGGCCTACTGGTACCGCAACCTCCGCCACACCGTCGAGTTCCAGGGCTCCATCGAGAACCTGCTCGCCCTCGGCCACACCGTCTTCGTCGAAGCGAGCCCCCACCCCGTCCTGACCGTAGGCGTACAGGACACCGCCGATGCCAAGGACATCACCGTTGTGGCCACCGGCTCCCTCCGCCGCGACCAGGGCGGACTCGCCCAGTTCCTCACCGGGCTCGGGCTGCTGCATGTCGAGGGCGTCCCGGTGGACTGGGAGCCCGTGTTCGCGGGTGCCGGTGCCCGGCGGGTCGACCTTCCGACGTACGCCTTCCAGCACGAGTGGTTCTGGCTGGACCCGGTCCGTGGCGGCGGTGACGTGGCGGGCGCCGGGCTGACCGGGCTCGCGCATCCGCTGCTGAGCGGGGTGCTGTCGCTGCCCGACGCCGACGGCTGTGTGCTGACTGGTTCGTTGTCGACCGCGACCCATCCCTGGCTGCGTGATCACGCCGTACTCGGCAAGGTCCTGCTGCCGGGCACCGGGTTCGTGGAGCTGGCTCTGCAGGCCGGTCTCCAGCTCGGTCTGCGGCACCTGGACGAGCTGACCCTGCAGGCGCCGCTGGTGCTGCCCGAGCACGGCGACACGCAGATACAGGTCTCGGTCGGCGGCCCGGACGAGGCGGGGCGGCGGCCGGTCACGGTGTACTCCCGGCGGGGCCGGGACGCGGAGTGGGTGAGGCATGCCACCGGCAGCCTGAGTGACGACACCGGGGCGGCCGTCGACCGGCTGGACGTGTGGCCTCCTGCGGGGGCCACGCCGGTGGACCTCACCGACGTCTACGCGTCCATGGACGCGCGCGGTTACGCCTACGGACCCGTCTTCCAGGGGCTCCGTGCCGCCTGGCGCCGCGGGGACGAGGTGTTCGCCGAGGTCGCGCTGCCCGGTGCGGCCGAGAGCGACGCGGACCGGTGCGGTCTGCACCCGGCGCTGCTGGACGCGGCGTTGCAGGGTGCCGGACTCGGGACGTTCGTATCCGAGCCGGAACAGCCCCACCTTCCCTTCGCCTGGTCCGGGCTCACCCTCCACGCGGTGGGTGCGCGGGCCCTGCGGGTGGCCTTGGCGCCCGCGGGTCCGGACGCGATGGCCGTCCGGGTGGCGGATGCCACGGGCGCGCCGGTGCTGTCGGCGGAGTCCCTGGTCCTGCGGCCGATGGCCGCTGACCGGCTCGACCGTGCACGCGCCGAGGCGCTGTTCCGGGTGGACTGGACCGAACTCGCCCTGCCCTCGTCGGACGAGGCGGCGCTCGTCACCGTCTCCTCCGCCGCTGAGCTGGCAGAGCTGACAGAGCTGCCCGCGGTGGTGGTGCTCGAGCCCGCCGCTGACGTGGACGAGAGCCCGGACGGGGTTCACGCGCTGGTCAGCCGGGTGCTGGAGGCGGTTCAGGCGTGGCTGGCGGACGACCGGTTCGCCGATTCACGGCTCGTGGTGGTGACGCGCGGCGCGGTGGCGACGGCGGCCGGCGAGAGCCCGGAGAACCTGGCGGCCGCGGCCGTGTGGGGTCTCGTGCGTACCGCGCAGACGGAGAACCCCGGGCGTTTCGTCCTGGCCGACCTGCCGGACGAGGACCTGTCCCCGCTCCCGGCCGTTCTGCGCACCGACGAGCCCCAGGTGGCGATGCGCGGCGGCGCCGCGCTCGTCCCCAGGCTGACGCGTGTCGGCAAGGACGAAACAGCCTTCGCAGATGCAGCACATGCAACAGATGCAACAGAAAGCGGCTGGCGACTGGCGGCCACCGGCGGGGACACCCTCGAGAGCCTGGCCCGCGTGGCCTGCCCCGAGGTGTCCGCGCCGCTGGAGAGCGGCCAGGTCCGGGTGGCGGTGCACGCCGCCGGGGTGAACTTCCGTGACGTGCTCCTGGCCTTGGGGATGTACCCGGACAAGGCCGGCCTGCTGGGCAGCGAGGGCGCCGGAGTCGTCCTGGAGGTTGGCCCTGGCGTGGACGACGTCGCTCCGGGCGACCGGGTGATGGGCCTGTTCTCCGGCTCCTTCGGGCCGGTGGCGGTCACCGACCACCGGCTGGTGGCACCGGTGCCGGCCGGGTGGTCGTTCGCACAAGCGGCCGCGACTCCGGTCGCGTTCCTCACGGCGATGTACGGGCTGATCGACCTGGCCGGGGTACGGCGCGGCGAGTCGGTGCTCGTCCACGCGGCGGCCGGCGGCGTCGGCATGGCCGCGGTGCAGGTGGCGCACTGGCTCGGTGCGGAGGTGTTCGCCACCGCGAGCCCGGCGAAGTGGGACGCGGTGCGCGGGCTCGGGGTCGCGGAGGAGCGGATCGCCTCCTCCCGGTCCGCGGGCTTCGCGGACCGGTTCCGCGCGGTGACGCCCGACGGCGTGGACGTGGTGCTGAACTCGCTGACCGGCGAGCTCCTCGACGCCTCGCTCGGGCTGCTCCGCCCGGCCGGGCGAATGATCGAGATGGGCAAGACCGACGTCCGTGACGCGGACGAGGTACTGGCCGGCCACGCCGTGGCGTACCGGGCGTTCGAACTGCTCGAAGCGGGCCCGGGCCGGCTCGGCCGGCTCCTCGCCGAGATGGTCGCGCTGTTCGAGCAGGGGGTGTTCACCCCGCTGCCGCTGAGGGTCTGGGACGTCGCCCGGGCCGACGAGGCGTTCCGCTTCCTGTCG
This sequence comes from Streptomyces sp. NPDC021096, assembly GCF_040641275.1. Taxonomy (NCBI): domain Bacteria; kingdom Bacillati; phylum Actinomycetota; class Actinomycetes; order Kitasatosporales; family Streptomycetaceae; genus Streptomyces; species Streptomyces sp. NPDC021096. The sequence goes on from NZ_JBFADG010000043.1 coordinate 10,170, forward strand.
CAGGCGCGCCACGTCGGCAAACTGGCGCTCACTATTCCGCAGCCGGTGGGCGACGGAGCCGTACTGATCACCGGTGGTACGGGAACGCTGGGCGGTCTGGTCGCCCGGCACCTGGTGCGCGAGCGCGGGGTGCACGAGCTGGTGCTGGCGAGCCGTTCCGGCGGTGCCGCCCCCGCGGCGGCCGGGCTGGTCGCCGAGCTGGAAGCGGCCGGCGCGCGGGTCCGGGTGGTTGCGTGCGACCTCGCGGACCGGGACGCGGCCGCCGGACTGGTGGCGTCGATAGCGGACCTGCGGATGGTGGTCCACACCGCGGGCGTGCTCGACGACGCCGTGATCGGCTCCCTGACCCCGGACCGGGTCCGGACGGTGCTGCGCCCGAAGGTGGACGCGGCATGGCATCTGCACGAGCTGACCCGGGACCTGGACCTCGCCGGATTCGTGCTGTTCTCCTCGGCGGCCGGAGTGCTGGGCGGCCCCGGGCAGGGCAACTACGCGGCCGCCAACACGTTCCTCGACGCGCTGGCCGCGCGCCGCAGGGCGCAGGGCCTGCCCGCGGTCTCCCTCGCGTGGGGCTTCTGGGACCAGCGCAGTGAGCTGACCGAACACGTCGAGCTGGACCGGCTCGCACGGGCCGGGGTCCGGCCGCTGTCCACCGAGGACGCGCTCGGGCTCTTCGACGCCGCGCTGACCACAGGTGATGCGCTGCTGGTCCCGGTGCGCCTCGATGCGGCCCCGCTGGGCGCGGGCACCGTGTCCCCGCTGCTGCGCGGCGTCGTCGGTGCCCCGACCGCCGGTGCCGTCCCGGTCTCCCGTGCCGCGTCCGGCACCGGCGCCCACGACGGCGGCCTCGCGGGCCCGGGCTTCACGGGCCTGGCGGCCGCCGAGCGGCACGCCGCGCTCGTCGACCTGGTCCGTACCCAGGCCGCGGCCGTGCTCGGACACAGCGGCGCGGAGTCGGTGACCGCGGACAGGCCGTTCAAGGAGCTGGGCTTCGACTCGCTGTCCGCGGTGGAACTGCGCAACAGGCTGCGCACCGCGACCGGCCGACGGCTCCAGGCCACGGTGATCTTCGATCACCCGACGCCGGACGCGCTCGCCGCGTTCCTCGAGCAGGAGCTGTTCGGCGCCGTGGTGGTGACGGAGGACGTGCCGTCGGCCATGGGAGCGCTCCCGGCCGACGACCCGATCGTCGTCGTGGGCATGAGCTGCCGCCTGCCGGGCGGCGTGGACTCGCCCGAGGCCCTGTGGCAGTTGCTGGTCACCGAGGGGGACGCCATGTCCGGCCTTCCCACCGACCGCGGCTGGGACCTCGCGGCGCTCTACGACCAGGATCCCGGCCGTTCCGGCACCACCTACGCGCGGGCCGGCGGGTTCCTGCAGGGCGCCGCGGACTTCGACGCCGGGTTCTTCAAGATCTCGCCCCGTGAGGCGCTGGCCGCCGACCCGCAGCAGCGTCTGTGGCTGGAGGCGTCCTGGGAGGCGTTCGAACGGGCCGGCATCGATCCGCACACGCTGAAGGGCACCCGCACCGGTGTCTTCGCGGGCGCCGCTTCGACCACGTACGGAGCGGACCAGCCCTCGACCCCGGAGGGCTCCGAGGGGTACCTGCTCACCGGGAACTCGACGTCGGTGATCTCCGGCCGCGTCGCCTACGCACTGGGGCTCGAGGGCCCCGCGGTCACCGTGGACACCGCCTGCTCCTCCTCGCTGGTCAGCGTGCACTGGGCCTGCGAATCCCTCCGCCGGGGCGAGAGCACGCTGGCGCTGGCCGGTGGCGTGGCGGTCATGCCGACGCCGGACCTGCTGGTCGAGTTCTCCCGCCAGCGCGGCCTGGCGGCCGACGGCCGCTGCAAGGCGTTCGCCGCGGCGGCCGACGGCACCGGATTCGCCGAAGGCGTCGGCGTGCTGGTCCTGGAGCGGCTCTCGGATGCCGAGCGCAACGGGCACCGGGTCCTGGCCGTCGTACGCGGCTCCGCCGTCAACCAGGACGGCGCGTCGAACGGTCTGACGGCCCCCAACGGGCCGTCGCAGCAGCGGGTCATCCAGCAGGCGCTGGCGAACGCCGGTCTGTCGACCGCGGACGTCGACGCCGTGGAGGCGCACGGCACGGGCACGACGCTGGGCGACCCGATCGAGGCCCAGGCACTGGTCGCGACGTACGGCCAGGGGCGCGAGGCCGACCGGCCGCTGCTCCTCGGCTCGGTCAAGTCCAACATCGGTCACACGCAGGCCGCCGCCGGTGCGGCCGGCCTCATCAAGATGGTCCTGGCCCTGCGCCACGGCGTCCTGCCGCGCACGCTGCACGTCGACGAGCCCACCCCGCACGTCGACTGGACGGCCGGTGCCGTGGAACTGCTCACCGAGCAGACGCCGTGGCCTGCCGCCGGGCGCCCGCGCCGGGCCGGTGTGTCCGCCTTCGGCGTGAGCGGCACGAACGCCCACGTGATCCTCGAAGAGGCACCGGCGGTGGCGACCGCGCCGGAGGCCGACCGCGTCGCCCCGGCCGCCGTGCCGTGGGTGCTGTCGGGTGTCGGTCAGGACGGCCTGCGGGCACAGATCGAACGCCTCAAGTCGTTCGTGGAGAGCAATCCGGAGCTGGACCCGGTGGACGTCGGCTGGTCGCTGACGTCGACGCGGGCGATGCTCTCGCACCGCGCGGTGGTCGTGGGCACGGACCGGGACGAACTGCTGCACGGCCTCGACATGCTGGAGAGCGGCGGCGCTGCCGAATCCGGTCGCAAGACCGTGTTCGTCTTCCCCGGCCAGGGCTCCCAGTGGACCGGCATGGCGGTGGAACTCATCGAGTCCTCGCCGGTGTTCGCCGGGCGGATGCGGGAGTGCGCTGCTGCGCTGAGCGCGTTCGTCGACTGGTCGCTGTTCGATGTGCTGTCGGATGAAGACGCTCTGCGTCGAGTCGACGTGGTGCAGCCGGTGCTGTGGGCCGTCATGGTCTCGCTGGCCGAGCTGTGGCGCTCCTACGGCGTCACTCCGGCAGCGGTCGTCGGCCACTCCCAGGGCGAGATCGCGGCGGCGTGTGTCGCGGGCGGGCTCTCGCTAGAAGACGGCGCTCGGATCGTCGCCCTCCGCAGCAAGGCCCTCCTGGCGCTGTCGGGTCAGGGCGGCATGGTCTCCGTACCGCTCCCCGCCGACCGGCTGCGCGGCCGTGACGGACTGTCCATCGCAGCCGTCAACGGACCGGCCTCAACGGTCGTCTCGGGCGACAACGACATCCTCGACGCCATCCTGGCCGAGTTCCCGCAGGCCAAGCGCATCCCCGTCGACTACGCCTCCCACTCCACCCACGTGGAACGCATCGAAGACGAACTAGCGCAAGCACTCGCACCCGTCGCACCCCGCACGGGCAACATCCCCTTCTACTCAACCGTCACGAGCCAACTCACCGACACAGCAGAGCTGAACGCGGCCTACTGGTACCGCAACCTCCGCCACACCGTCGAATTCCAGAACACCATCGACAACCTGCTCACCCTCGGCCACACCGTCTTCATCGAAACCAGCCCCCACCCCGTCCTCACCGTCGGCATTTGCGACACCGCCGACGCCATCGGTGTCCAGGCCGTCGTGACCGGCTCCCTCCGGCGCGACGAAGGCGACGCCCGGCGGTTCCTGAGGTCGCTGGCAGAGGTCTCGGTCGCGGGGGCCGAAGTGAACTGGCGGTCCGTGTTCGAGAGCACGGGCGCCCGGCAGGTGGAGCTGCCGACCTACGCCTTCCGGCACGAGCGCTACTGGCTGGCCCAGGGGCGGGGTACGGGTGACGCGTCCGGGCTGGGCCTGGGCGGCGTCGACCACCCGCTGCTGGGTGCGGCGGTGCCGCTGCCCGACTCGGACGGCTGTGTGCTGACCGGTGCGCTGTCGCTGGCCGGGCAGCCGTGGCTGGCCGACCACGCGGTGCTGGGTGTGGTGCTGCTTCCGGGAGCCGCCTTCGTGGAGCTCGCACTGCAAGCGGGAGCCCGGTTCGGCTGCGACGTGCTGGACGAGCTGACTCTGCACGAGCCGCTGGTGCTGCCGGAGCACGAGACCGTTCAGCTCCAGGTGTCGGTCGGCGGTGCGGACGAGCTCGGTCACCGGGCGCTCACGGTGTTCTCCCGGCGCGACGGCGACTGGGTCCGTCATGCCACCGGCGTGCTGGGCACGGGTGGTCCGGCGGGGGCTTCGGAGGCGTCGGAGGATCTCCGGGTCTGGCCCCCGGCGGGCGCCGAGCCGCTCGGTGTCGGCGAGGTGTACGAGGGGATGGCCGACCGGGGATACCGGTACGGCCCGTCCTTCCAGGGCCTGCGCGCGGCCTGGGTCCGTGGGGACGACGTGTTCCTGGAAGTGGCGTTGCCCGAAGGCGCGTGGAGCGATGCCGCACGGTGCGGGATTCATCCGGCGCTGCTGGACGCGGCGCTGCACGGTCTCGCGCTGGGTGCGTTCGTCACCGAACCGGACCAGGGCTACCTGCCCTTCGCCTGGAACGGGGTGACCCTGCACGCCGTGGGCGCCTCGACGGTACGTGTCGCGCTGCGGCCCGCCGGTACGGATGCCGTGACGGTGCAGGTCGCCGACGCGGTGGGCGCGCCGGTGCTGGCCGTCGACTCGCTGGTGATGCGCCCGTTGGCCGGGCAGCGGCAGCTGCTCGAGGCGGGCAGTGGCCGTCAGGTCGACGCGCTCTTCCGACTGGACTGGTCGGAGGTGTCCGTTCCCGTCGTGTCCGGTTCCGCGTCGGCGGCTTCCTGGACTCTGCTGGGCAGCCATGACGACGAGTTGAAGCTGACCGCCGCGCTGGAGACGGCCGGGGTGTCGCTGGAGCTCGCCGCCGGCCTGGCCGTGATCGAGCGGGTGCCGGACATGTTGCTGGTGCCGTGCCCGCACGACGCCCGCGACGGTTCGGCCGCCGAGGCGACCGCGGCCGGCCTGCACCGGGTGCTGCGGGTGGTCCAGGAGTGGCTGGCGGACGACAGGTTCGCCGATACCCGCCTGGTGGTGCTGACGCGCCGTGCGGCGGCCGTGTCGGCGGGCGACGACGTGGAGGACCTGTCCGGGGCCGCCGTACGGGGCCTCCTGCGGACGGCGCAGCTGGAGAATCCCGGCCGGATCGTGGTGGTCGACCACGACGACTCGGGGCTCGCTGTCCTGCCCGCGGTGCTCGCGGCGGGAGAGCCGGACGTGGCGATCCGGGCGGGCAGGGTTCTGGTGCCCGGGCTGGCCAAGGCGGCCGCGCCCGGCGGGGACGCGCCCGCCTGGGACCGTGGCACGGTACTGATCACGGGCGGGACGGGGACCCTCGGTGGTCTGGTGGCCCGGCACCTGGTGTCCGAGCACGGCGCCCGGGACCTGGTGCTGGCCAGCCGCAGCGGTGCCGATGCGCCGGGGGCCGGGGAGCTGGCCGCTGCGCTGGAGGCGCTGGGCGCCCGGGTCCGGATCGCCGCGTGCGACACGGGCGACCGTGCGGAGCTGGCCGCGCTCCTGGACGGGGTCCCGGAGTTGAGGGCCGTCGTGCACACGGCCGGTGCGGTCGCCGACGGGGTCGTCGGCTCGCTGACCGACGAGCAGATGGGTGCGGTCCTGCGTCCGAAGGCGGACGCGGCGTGGCACCTCCACGAGCTGACCCGTCATCTGGAACTGGACGCCTTCGTCCTGTTCTCGTCCGCCGCCGGGGTCCTGGGCAGCGCCGGCCAGGCCAACTACGCCGCGGCCAACGCCTTCCTCGACGCTCTGGCGACGCACCGGCGGGCCCAGGGGCAGGCGGCGGTGTCCGTCGCCTGGGGCTTCTGGGAGCAGCGCAGTGGACTGACCACGCACCTGTCGGACGACGACCTGGCCCGGATGAGGGGCAAGGGCGCGCTGCCGCTGTCCGTCGCGCAGGGCCTGGAGTTGTTCGACGCGGCGTGCCGGAGCGCCGATGCGGCGCTCGTGGCCAGCCCGTTGGACGTCCGGGCGCTGGCGGCGGCCGGTGCCGTGCCGCCCGTACTGCGCGGCCTGGCGCCGGCGCCGGTGCGGCGGGCGGCCGAAACCGGCGACGGCGGGGGCGCCTTGCGGCGCCGCCTGGCCGGGCTGCCGGCGGCCGAGCAGAGCCAGGTGGTGGGGGAACTGGTCCGCGGCCAGGTCGCGGCGGTGCTCCGGCACACGGACGCGGGGGCGGTCGACGCCACGCGGACGTTCCAGGAGATCGGCTTCGACTCGCTGACCGCGGTCGACCTGCGCAACCGGCTGACCGCCGCCACCGGGGTCCGGCTGCCCGCGACGGCGATCTTCGACTATCCGACTCCGGCCGCGCTGGGCGCGCACCTGTTGGCGCAGGTCGCGCCGGAGGCCGCCGACCCGGTCGAGGTCCGGCTCAGGGAACTGGACAAGATCGTTTCTGTGATATCCGCCATGGCCGAGGACACCACTCTGCGTGAGAGGCTGTCGCCACGGCTGGATTCCATCGTTGCGATGTGGAACGACATGCAGCGACCTGCGCAAACAAACGGGGATGAGCAGGACCTGGAATCCGCCTCACTGGAAGACATGTTCGGCATCATCGACCAGGAACTCGATGGGTCATGACCGACAAGAACTTCCGACCAGTAGTCATCGAGGGGAATGGCGCACGGATGTCGAACGACGAGAAGGTTCTCGCGTACCTGAAGAAGCTCACCGCCGATCTGCGACAGACTCGGCAACGCCTCAGCGACGTCGAGGCGAAGAGCCGGGAACCGATCGCGATCATCGGGATGAGCTGCCGCTTTCCGGGCGGTGTTGCCTCTCCCGAGGACCTGTGGCGGCTGACCGACTCGGCGGTGGACGCGGTGGGCGGGTTCCCGGCCGACCGCGGCTGGGACCTGGACGGCGTGTACGACCCGGACCCCGACCGCGCCGGCCGCTCGTACGCCCGCGAGGGCGCGTTCGTCCATGACGTCGCCGACTTCGACCCCGGCCTGTTCGGCATCTCGCCCCGCGAGGCACTGGCGATGGACCCGCAGCAGCGGCTGCTGCTGGAGGCGTCGTGGGAGGTCTTCGAACGGGCCGGCATCCCCGTCACCTCGGTGCGGGGCAGCCGGACCGGTGTGTTCGCCGGACTCATGTACTCCGATTACGTCTCGCGGCTGCCCGCCGTGCCGGACGAGCTCGAGGGATACGTCGGGATCGGCACTGCGGCGAGCGTCGCCTCGGGCCGGGTGTCCTACACCTACGGCCTCGAGGGGCCGGCGGTGACGGTGGACACGGCGTGTTCGTCGTCGCTGGTGGCCCTGCACCTGGCGGTGCAGGCGCTGCGGAACGGCGAGTGCTCGCTCGCGCTCGCCGGCGGCGTCACGGTCATGGCGACACCGGGCACGTTCGTGCAGTTCTCGCGCCAGCGGGGTCTCGCCGCCGACGGCCGGTGCAAGTCCTTCGCCGACGGCGCGGACGGTACGGGCTGGGGCGAGGGCGTCGGCATGCTCCTCGTGGAGCGGCTGTCCGACGCCCAGCGCAACGGCCACCCGATCCTGGCCGTGGTGCGGGGCTCCGCCGTCAACCAGGACGGTGCGTCCAATGGCCTGACCGCGCCCAACGGACCGTCACAGCAGCGGGTGATCCGTGCCGCGTTGGCGAACGCCGGTCTGGCGACGGCTGATGTCGACGCGGTCGAGGCGCACGGTACGGGCACGAAGCTGGGCGACCCGATCGAGGCGCAGGCGCTGCTGGCGACGTACGGCCAGGACCGGCCGGAGGACCGGCCGCTGTGGCTGGGCTCGGTGAAGTCCAACATCGGTCACACGCAGGCCGCTGCGGGTGTGGCCGGTGTCATCAAGATGGTCATGGCGATGCGGCACGGAGTGCTGCCCCGGACTCTCCACGTCGACGAGCCGTCGACGCACGTCGACTGGGCGGCAGGCGCGGTGGAGCTGCTGACCGAGCGGACGGAGTGGCCCGGGGCCGACAGGCCGCGGCGGGCAGGTGTGTCCGCGTTCGGCGTGAGTGGCACGAACGCCCACGTCGTACTGGAACAGGCGTCGACGGAGACGGAGTCCAGGACGGAGCGGGCCGAACTGCCCGCGATTCCCTGGGTGGTGTCGGGTGAGGGCGAGGCTGCGCTTCGGGCACAGGCCGAGCGCTTGAAGTCCTTCGTGAACGACAACCCGGAGCTGGATCCGGCGGACGTGGGCTGGTCGTTGGCCTCGTCACGTGCGGCGCTGTCGCATCGCGCGGTGGTCGTGGGCACGAACCGTGAGGAACTGCTCGCAGGACTGGAGTCCATGGCTGCCGGTGTTCCGGTGGCCGGTGGGCTGGGCGTGCTGTTCACGGGCCAGGGCTCCCAGCGGCTCGGCATGGGCCGCGAGCTGCACAGCGCCTACCCCGTCTTCGCCCAGGCGTGGGACGAGGTCTGCGCCGAGCTCGACCGCCACCTCGACCGGCCCCTGCACGAAGTGGTCTGGGGCGACGACGCCGAACTGCTGAGTGAGACTCTCTACACCCAGGCGGCTCTTTTCGCCCTCGAAGTCTCGCTCTACCGCCTCGTCTCCTCGTGGGGCGTGAAGCCGGACCATCTCCTCGGCCACTCCATCGGCGAGCTTGCCGCCGCGCACGTGGCGGGGGTGTGGTCCCTCGAAGACGCGGCGCGTGTGGTCGCCGCGCGCGGCCGTCTGATGCAGGCGCTGCCTGTCGGCGGAGCCATGGTCTCCGTCGCCGCACCCGAGGGTGACGTCCTGCCCCTGCTGACGGACGGCGTCACCATCGCCGCCGTCAACGGCCCCGAGTCGTTGGTCCTGTCCGGTGACGAGGGTGCCGTGCAGGGCATCGCCGATGTGCTGTCCGCCCGTGGGGTCAAGACCCGGCGTCTGCGGGTGAGCCATGCCTTCCACTCGCCCCGCATGGACGCGATGCTGGACGACTTCGCCGCCGTACTCGACGATGTCGCCTTCCACTCCCCCACCCTGCCCATCGTCTCCAACGTCACGGGCACCGTCGCGGGCGACGAACTGCTCACCGCCGAATACTGGGTCCGTCACGTCCGTGAGACCGTCCGCTTCGCCGACGGCCTCACCACCCTCCGCACCCTCGGCACCACAACTTTCCTCGAACTCGGCCCCGACGGCAGCCTGAC
>NZ_JBFADG010000044.1:0-15802 GCF_040641275.1 Streptomyces sp. NPDC021096
CTCCTCCGCAGACAGCCGCCCGCAACCAGCGTGAGCACCCCGAGATCCGGGTCACACCAGCTCTTTGACCAGCGACTTCAAGTTGGCGGAGGCTCGGTGCTCATCACCGTCGTGTAGTGCGGCGCGCGGTGCGCACCGGCCGGTGCGGTGCGGGTGCGTGCCTGGTGCGCACCATGGCCGACGCGCATCGCGGTGCGCACGATGCGGCGCATCCCCGGCCGCAGCGGATCACGCATCGTGACGATGCGGCGCATCGTCTTCCGGAACCGGGTGCACACCGCGTCACGGCGTGCATCGCGAACGCATACCAGGACATACAGGGTCTCTAGCGGGCGCTGTCAAGGAGAAACGTGCGCATCACGGGACCTGGTCAAGGGGCGTGGTGCGGTGCGGACAAGGGGTTGGTCAAGGGGTCGGCCAGCCACCCAGCGCACCCGCACCGCCTCACTCTTCGTGACCTCGTGCCGCACCAGTGCGGACGATGCAGCGCACTCGATGCGATGCGGTGCACCCGATGCACACCCGGACGGCACGCGGGGGTGCGGCGCACCGCCGGTGCGCATCGCGGTGCACTCGATGCACCGCACCGCCCGCACCGAGTGCGCACCGGGCACCACGGCCCTGCACTGGATGCTGCGGCCCGGACGGAGGGTGAAGGCCGTCATCATGGGATCTTGGGTGCGCGCGTGGGCGCGGTCATCTCTCGTGAGGAGAACATGAAACTGACGCCCGACCAGCAGGCGAGCGGGCTGGAATCGTTGGCCGATCGGGCCGTCGTCGCCGCGTGCGCGCTCGCCGATGCCGCCGGCCCGGAGAACTGGAGCGCGAGCGCGGTGGAGGACGCGGCCGCCGCCCTGGAGGTGCTCGCCGGCGCCCTCGCGCACCTCGACCCGGAGTGCGCGGAGATCCTGTCCGTCGTGCCCGTCGCCGCGGCCGCCGTCCTCGAGCGCGTCGAGCACGCCCGGACCGGCGACCGCCCGCAGGACGACGGCCAGGGTGCCGTCGGGACGAGCACGGCGCTGCGCCAGGCACTGACCGGGCACGGCATCACCCGGCACCGCGTCCACCAGCTCGGAGCGGCGCTGGTCACCGTGACCCTGGACCCGGCCGACGCGCAGGCCCTGGCCGCGCTCCTCGTACAACGCAACGGGATCCCGGACCAGGCACGGCACGCCGAAGAAGGGTGGGGTGACGGGCCGGCCGAGACCGCGGCCGCCGCCCTGGCCGAAGCCCTTGCCGCCCACGGACCCAGCGCCTACGCCCGCGTCCTCGCCTCCGGACAGGTCAGCGCGGGACTCACGCCCGGCGCCGCGCGGAGCGTCGTCGCCGCGCTCGGCAGCCGACCCTCCGCAGGACCCCGCACCGGCCGCCGCCGCGGCCTCGGGCCCGGCTACAAGGGGCTCCACACCGGGTGACCGTCCAACGGGGAAAGGGACTGTTCGGATACGGGCTGTACCGGCATGATCACATGCCATGGGTGACACGGCATGGGACCGCAAGACCAGACGAGTAATCGAGATACCCGGCGACGAGACCACCCTGGCCATCGGCCTTGCCCGCGGCCACTACGACTCGTCCGGCGTACTCCGCGGCCGCTACATGTGCCTTGCCTGCTATCAGGACCTGATCCTGCGGGCGATCAAGCCCGACGCGAAGCAGGTGCCGCACTTCCGGCACGAGAGCAGCCGGGAGTGCCCGGCATCTGCCGAACGGCAACGGGAGATCGCCATGGACGACCAGGTGGTCATCGACTTGCGGGACCGTCTCCTTCGGGCCTGGCCCGGCGCGACCGTCTGCCTCGATATCCCCGAGGACCCCGGCAGCCAGGAGCCCGGTCAGGTCCCACCGGGCTGGATGCCACCATCCATCGTCGTGTCCGGACCCGACGGCCCGATGGTCATCGAACGGCCTCGCAAGCTGCCCGATCCCGAGCAGATACAGCGGCGCCTGCACGCCGTGCGCGCCCGCTACGGGTCCAGCGCCCGCCATGTCTGGTTCCTGGCCAAGGACCCCCTGCAGTTCGCCAAGTGCGGCAAACTCCACGTCGCTCCGCGCGGCCGCGACCGGGACGTCCACGTCACCGTCGCGCCGACCGAGCAGCAGCTCGCCATCATCGCCGCCGGGGGCGGGGTGTACTGGCTCGACGGACAGCAGGTCCTCGTCCCCTACGGCGTCCACGACTTCACCCACACGCCCCGCGACGAGGAGGACTGGAACTTCACCGACTGGCGCCGCGGCCACTGGCACAAGGACTGGCGCATCAGCCATCCCCTCCCCGCGCCGAACGCAACCCGCTGGGGCCTGGCACCCCTATCGCTCCACCAAATGACCAGCACCAAGGCGAGCTTCAGCCTGAACGAGGCGCGCGACCTCATGCAGCGCCTCGAGGACGTCCAGCGCGCCCGCTGGCGCAGACGCCGGGCCGACGCCCGCGAGCTGTACGCCACCAACAACCCGCCGCCCACCCCGGCCGCCGTCGTAGAGACCCCCAACGCCGGGCAGCTCATCCCTCCGGCGCCGCCAGAGCAACAGGACGCCGTCCCGGAGCCTCCCGCAGCACCCGACCCGACAGGTGGTCAGGTGCCGAGCAAGCCCAGCGACCAGTCCGACTCCCCCGTGGCGTCCCCCGCTCCCCCGGACCGTACGGAGTCCGCCCCGCCGCCCGAGCCGGCCTCGTCCCCACCCGTTCCTCCGAGTGCGCTGCCCAGCGCACCGCCAGCCGACCCGCCAGCCGCGCCCCTGCCGTCGGCCGTTCCGGCCCCTCCGCCGTACCCGCCCACCGCACCGCCCGTACCACTCCCCGAGCAACGCCCGCGCGGACTACGCGGCATGCTGCGCCGCCTGCTCGGCGGCCAGTAGGCGCGCCTCCCCACACCACGTGGTCTGGGCGTGCTGCTGCGTCAAGCGGAAGTGGCGGAGCACAGAGACCATCCCTTGGGGTCGCGCCAGACCTGGCCTGGGCGGTCGCTGAACCAGCGCTGAGCGCGGGCTCGAATCTCCTCGGCGAGCCAGCTGTGCTCGGGGTTGGTGGTGGGGATGCCGTTGAAGGGCAGGAGGGCGACTGCGAAGTCCGCGAGGGGCTGGGGGCGGGTGAAGACGAGGGCGTTGTCGTACCGGACGGTGGTGACGTTGCCGAACGCCTTGTGCAGCAAGGGCGGCAGGGTGTCGCTGTTGATGGCGTTGACCGGTGACCCGGCCGACGGCATGACCCTGGCGTCTTCGATAACAGCCTGTACGAGGTCGTGGGTGCGGGGCGCGGTGCGGGCATGGTTGACGGTCGCCGCGTAGACGCCGCCTGGGCGCAGGACTCGGCGGGCCTCGCGGAGCGCCTGGGCGGGGTCGGGGACGTGGTAGAGCATGTGCCGGGCAGTGACGATGTCGAAGGCCCCGTCGGTGAAGGGCAGGTTGTTGGCCGAGGCATGCAGGGCGGTCACGCGGCCGACGGCGGTCTGACGGATCGCTTCCGGGCTGGTGTCGAGACCGGTCAGCCGGCCGGTGTGCCCATGGTGATCGAGGTCGTGGAGGAACTGTCCGGTGCCGCATCCGATGTCGAGGAGGTCGGCGTCCGAGGGCACCCTGAGATGGTCTCGGACGGCGGTGTCAGGATTGTCGGGCCGTTCGCTGTAGAGCTGGTGGGTGGTGATGCGGACCTGGAGCGGGTTGAGGTCCGCATATTCGGCGGTGACGGCGTCCTGGTGGGCGGCGGGTCCGGTGGTCAACGCGTGCTCCGTTTCTGTCGTGCGGTCAGGGCGCTGGTGATCCGGTCAAGCGCGGCGTCGAGCAGCTCGGGGGCGGTGGCGAAGGAGAGCCGGGCGCGCCGGGGCGGTGCGCCGAATTCGGGTCCGGGTTCGAGGAGGACACCGTGCTCGGCCAGGGCTTCGTGGGCGGGCTGCGTGTCGAAGGTGTCGTGGAAGTCGAGCCAGGCGAGGTAGGTAGCGGGCGCGGGCCGGTAAGTGACCTGGTCCTGGTGGGGGCGTAGTGCCTGTTCGACGAGGCCACGGCTGCGGCGCAGCTGGTGGAGGGTGTGGGTGAGCCAGGGACTGTCGGTGGCGTAGGCGGCGGCGATGGCGGCCTGCTGGACGGCGCGGGCCGGGGCGGCACGGTGGTCGAGGCGGTGCCGGAGGTTCCGGAGTGCGGATGCGTCGGGGGTCCACACGATCGCGCCGCCCAAACCGGCGAGGTTGTGGGACTTGGTGGGCCCGTCGAGCGTGAACGTGCGCTGCGCGGTGTCCTCGTCCAGGGTCGCGATCGGGATGTGCGCGAGCTGCGGGTCGAGGATCAGGCGGCAGTGGATCTCGTCGGAGACGATGGCCAGGTCGTGGTCACGTGCGGCGTCGGCGATGGCGGCGAGTTCGCAGCGGCTGAGCATGTGGCCGGTCGGGTTGTGCGGGTTGCACAGGTGGATGGCCCTGGTGCGCGCGGTGATGCGCTGCTCGACGTCGTCCCTGGTGATGCCCCGGTCGGGGTCGAGAGGGACGGGGACGGCCGCTGCGCCTGCGTGGGTGATCGCTTCGGGGATGAATCGGTAGGAGGGGGCCAGGAACAGTGCTTCGTCGCCGGGGCGGAGGAGTTCGGAGAGGATCAGGTAGGCGGCGTGGAGGGTGCCGGCCAGGAGCCAGAAGCAGGTGCGGGTGACGTCGGCCCGGTAGCGGGTGCGGTAGTGGTCGGCCAGGAGGTCGCCGAGGCCGCCGGTGGTGTAGGGCGGCGGGTAGGCCAGGGGGTGGGCGAGGCGTTCGGTGATGGCGCCCAGGATGAGCGGGTCGGTGGCAAGATCCATGTCCGCGGTGGTCAGCGGTATGGCGCCGTCGGGCGCGAAGGACCAGCGCCGGGAGTACGGGTGGGCGGGGGAACGGAGGGCTGGCATGTGCGGTGCCTCCTTGGGGCGGGGCCGCCGGCCGGGCGGCCCCGCGGGGGTGTCATGCGGGCGCGGGTGCTGTCTGTTCGAGGTGGGCGGCCCACTGGTTGCGCCAGGTGAGCGCGTCGCGGACGGCGTCGGCGATGGTCTTGCCAGAGGTCCAGCCGAGGAGGTCCCGGGCGCGGGTGCTGGAGGTGTAGCAGCCGATCACATCGCCGGGCCGCGGTCCCGCCTCGCGGACGTCGAGGGTGGAGCCGACGGTCTTCTCGAAGGCCGCAACCAGCTCGCGGACGGTGGTGCCTTCGCCGGTGCCGACGTTGATGACTTGGTAGCGGTCGGCGGCGTCCGGCGGGAGGACTCGGTCGAAGCGGTTGAGGGCGGCGAGGTGGGCCAGGGCCAGATCCCAGACGTGGATGTAGTCGCGGATCGCGGACCCGTCGCGGGTGGGCCAGTTGACGCCGGTGACCGTGAACGGCTGCCCGGTGGTGTGCGCCTCGATCAACTTGCCCAGGGCGTGCGTGGGGTCCGGGTTCTGCAGCCCGGTGCGCATCTTGGGATCGGAACCGATCGGGTTGAAGTAGCGCAAGGCAATCACCCGGGCCGGCGCCGCAGCGGTCCAGTCCTGGAGGACCTGTTCCATCATCGCCTTCGTGCGGGCGTACGGGCTGCCGGGCGCTAGGGAGCACGACTCATCGACGTGCCCGTCCGGGTGCGGGGCGTAGATCGACCCGCTGGAGGAGAAGACGACCCGCGAGCACCGGTTGCGCTCCAGGGCTTCCAGGAGCTCCACCGTCTTGGAGACGTTCTCGCGGTAGTAGCGCAGCGGCTCGGCAACGGACTCAGGCACGACGATCTTGGCGGCGCAGTGCACGGTGGCAGCGATGTCCGGGTGCTCGGCGAAGATGCGGTCGACGAGGGCGTGGTCGGCGACGTCGCCTTGATAGAAGGGCCGGTCGTGGAGGAACTCCCGGCGTCCGGTCGACAGGTCGTCGAGGATGACGGGGGTGATGCCGTGGTCGGCGAGGGCGGAGGCGGTGGTGCTGCCGATGTAGCCGGCGCCGCCGGTGATCAGGACTTTCTTCATGCGAAGGAGCACTCCCTGGTGGGCGCGGACGGTGCCCGCCCCGCACGGGGCGGGCTGCTGTCAGATGTGGGCCGGCGCGGCCGGAGGGCGTGGCCTCACCACTCCACGGGCAAGGTGGCCAGCGCCCGTACGATCCGCCCGGTGTGCCACGTAGCCGGGGCCAGCGTAGCCAGGCGCAGGGCGGGTGCACGGTCGATCAGGGACCGGAGGGACACTTCGATCAGATGTCGGGACAGGGGCGCTCCCGGGCACCGGTGCGGGCCCGCCCCGAACGCCAGGTGGGTGTTCCGGGAGCGGGTGAAGTCCAGTGCGCTGGCGTGGGGGAATTCGTGGTCGTCCAGGTTGGCGGCGATCATCGCGGGCAGCACCGTCTCGCCGACCTCCACCTGGTGCCCGGCCACGTCGACGGGGGCCGTCGCGGTGCGGGGGAAGCCGCCGGACAGGCCGATGGGGATGAACCGCAGGAGTTCCTCGACCGCCTTCGGCCACAGGTGCGGGTGTCGGCGCAGCATCGTGATGTGGGCGGGGTGCTGGAGGAGGGCGAGGGCGGCGGAGGGGAGGAAGAAGCTTGGTGTGCGGCCGCCGAGGACGACGGCGAAGACGAGGTCGGTGCTCTGGTTGGTGGTCAGGCCGGTTCCGATGGCGCGGGTGAGGGAGAGGTCGCGCAGCAGTCCGGGCGGTAGGTCGCGGCTGCGGGTGATCCGGTCGACGGCGTTCTCCAGTTGGTCGCGGGCTTCGGCTTCCGCTGGGGTTTCGCGGGCCTGGGCGAGCGCGTTCACCAGGGCGACCACATCGGTGTCCTCGCCGCCGTTCGGCGGCTGGCCGATCAGTTGCCGGACGGCCGTTGAGGCGAGCGGGTCGGTGTAGGCAGCGACCAGGTCGGCGGGCTGTTCCCCGGCGAGGAAGCGGTCTAGGAGGCGGTCGGACTCGGCCTTGAGGCACGGGCGGATCCGGCGGGCGGTGCGCGGGGAGAACGCGCCGGCGATGGCGCGGCGCAGCCGAGCGTGCGTGGGACCGTCGAGGGCGAGCACGGACTGCTCGGTCATCAGGGCCGTCTCCAAGCGCGGGGTGGACGGCTGGTTCGCGGGGCCGCGTTCCATGCGGGGGTGGGTCAGCACGGTGCGGACCTGGTCGTAGGTGGTGGCGAGCCAGGCGTCGCCGCCGACCGGCAGGGTGACGCGCAGCAGGTGGCCGCTGGCGCGGGCGCGGGCGTAGTCGTCTTCGAGGTCCAGGCGGTGCTCGCCGGCGAAGGGGTAGGCGACAGGGCACCGGCCGGGGGCGGTGTCGGTGGGGTGGGTCATGGGTGTGTGGCCTTCCGTGCGGGGACGGTGGGGTGGGTGGTGCCTGCGGCGAGGACGGTCAGGGGCCGGGTGAGGGCGGAGAGGTCTGCGGTGGGGTCTCCTTCGACGGCCAGGACGTCGGCCCGCATGCCTTCATGGAGCGCGCCGGTGTCGTGGAGGCCGAGGGCCTTCGCGGTGCGGGAGGTGGCCAGTTCGAGGACGCCGAGCGGGTCGAGGCCGAGGTCGAGGTAGGCCGGGAGAGACGCGGGAAGGTCGTCGTGGGCCGTGGTCGGGATGCCGGCGTCGGTGCCGACCGCGAGCGGCACGCCGTGGTCGTGCAGGGCGCGCAGCTGGGCGGCTCGCTGTGTCCAGGGCAGGCGGCCGGTGGCGTCGCGGGCGTGGGAGTTGACCGTGGTGCTGGCCACGATCCGGAGTGCGGCCATGGTGGTGATCAGCTCCGGGTCGAGGTCGAAGCCGTCGGCGGACATCCAGGTGCAGTGCTCAATGCTGTCCACCCCGGCCTCGACGGCGGCCGCAATGCCGGCCGTGGCGTGCGCGTGCACGGCCACCTTCATGCCAAGGCGGTGGGACAGAGCGGTCACTGCGGCGAGGAACTGCACGGGCAGCTGCAGCGCGTACGGGGACGTGCCTTTGGTGGTGAAGCCGCCGGTGACGAACACCTTGGTCCACTGCGCCCCGGCCTTCTGGTTGGCGCGCACCAGGGCCTCGGCGTCGTCGGGGCCCGCGCATTCGCCGCCCAGGGGCGCGCCGTGGCCGCCGGGCCGGGTGACCGGGATGCCGGCCGTGAGCAGGCGCGGCCCGTGGGCGTGACCGTTGCGGATCTCGCGAGCGAGGACGGTGTCCATACGGGCGGGGGCGCCCAGGTCCCGGGCGGTGGTGATGCCGACCGCCAGCATCCGCCCGGCCCGCTCGCGCATCGCGGCGAGCACCTGGTGATCCGTCAGCGTGCCGAGCGCCCCGAACGGGTCGGGGCCGGCGTCGAGCGCGAGGTGCGTGTGGGCATCGATCAGGCCCGGCAGCAGCGTGGCACCGTCCAGGTTCACCCGGCGCGCGGGAGTGTCCGGGGCCGAGCCTCGGGGGCCGACCCAGCCGATGGAGGCGCCGCTCACCAGCACGGCACCGTCCGGGTAGACCGTGCGTCCCACGCCGGTGACCACCCGGTCCGCGCACAGGAGAACGAGGGAGCTGTTCATCGTGGCAGCCCCTTGGGCCGGTGCCGGTTCGGCTCGGCGAACACCTCGACCACCAGCGTGCCGGGGGCGACGGTGGCCGCATGCTGCTGCTGGTCCCTGATCTCGAAGGACTCCCCCGGCTTCACCGACCGGACCACGCCGTCGCGCGCCAGGTGTACACACCCGGCCAGGACCACACCCAGCTGCGGGCCGTGCCGGTGCGCGGGAACGCTCCCGCCCTCGGGGAAGGCCCACAGCACGGTCTGGCCCAGGCCCGCGACGACGAGGCGGCCCTGCGCCCGGGGGAGGGCGACTTCAGCCAGCGGCAGCCGCTGCACCCACTGCGGCCAGGCAGCGAGGTTCCCGCCGTCACCCGAAACGCGAAGGGCGCGCCGCAGCCGCATGCGCGCGTACCCGTTGTCGTCGGCCTGGCCGAAGTTCCGGGCGCCGAGGTCGCGGTAGTAGTCCAGACGCAGCGCGGCCATCGCTTCCCGCAGGACCGTCATGGCGTGGGGCCGGTGCTCGGCGGCCTCGGTCACCGCCAGCTGCGCGACGCCAGCACGGTGCTCGCGAGCGTGCTCCAGCCCGTTTGCGTCGAGGCGTGCCCACGCATCCAGCAGCACGTGGGCGTAGTCGGCGGGTGCGGTGCTGTGAAGGATCCCGAAGTAGGCGAGGACGGTGACCTGGAACCCGGTCAGCACGTCGGCTGTGGCGTCGGCGAGCCGGGCGAGGTCGGCGGGGACGCCGTCGCTGGCGGTCCCGTCGGAGTCGGGGTTGAGGAACTGGGCGAGGAGCCGGAGGAAGACAGCGTGGGCGCGGTCGTAAGGCCAGTCGAAGGGGCGGCCGGTCTCCCTGCCCGCGACCAGAGCCCGGACCTGCGAGGCGTGCAGGACACTGCTCCAGCCCGTGGGGTCGTCAAGCACGGTGGTGTAGCGGGTGTTGCCGTCCGGTCCGGGAGGGGTCAGCGCCCGCAGGGTCTCCAGCAGGAGCTTCCTGGCGCACCGGCTGGGCGCCGGCCCACCGGTCTGGTCGGCGACGAGAAGGTAGTTCGCCGCCTGGTGCACGATCAGCTCGAGGTCCTCCCGGGCACCGGCCGCCGGCCGGGCCAGCGCGCCGGGAGGTAACTCCCCCGCCACCGGGCGCTCGGCCGCGAGCCACAGGTCGGCGCCGAAGTGGGACCGGACACGAGCGGCGTGAGGCTGGCGCACGGTGAAGCACGTGGTCTGTACCTGCGGGGCGAGGGCCGAGAGCTGCTCCAGCAGTCCTTCGGCGAGCGCCTCGCCCGGGTGGTGGTCGGGCACGATGGCGACGAAGTCGAGGTCCGAGGCCAGGCTCCAGCCGTCGGTCCGCTGCTCAACGGCGGCCTCGCCGCGCGCGAGCGATCCGGCGACGAGCAGGACCACCTCGTCGTCGGCTGCCTTCTGCGTGTACTCGGCGGCGTCGGCGAACAGACGGTCCAGCTGGGCTTCCACGTGAGCGCGGGCTACGCGCGGGATGAATCGCGTGTGCTGGAACACCGTGCTGGGCTTGAACGGTGGGGCAGTCATCACAGGGCCTCCGGAGGTGCGGCGGTGTAGGTGCGGGTGACGGCGGCCATGTCCACCTCGGCCGCGTCGTGGACGGCGGCGAACTGGTGGTGCGCCGCCTCGGCGAGGGGAAGGTGCAGGCCGGTGCGCGTGGCGGTGGCCAGGGCGTAGAGCAGGTCTTTACCGAGGTTGGCCGCCGAGCAGTGCACGTCGGTGAAGTCGCCGTCCAGCAGCTGCGGGGCGGCGTACTGGGCGGCGGGGGCGGCCCAGCCGAAGCCGGACAGTGTCTCGGCCGCTTGGCGCAGGTCCAGGCCAGCGGCGCTGGCGAGCGCCAGGGCCTCGGCCACGCTGGCCAGGGTGATGGCCGCGGCGAGGTTGTGGGCGAGCTTGTAGCGGGTGCCGTAGCCGACGGGGCCGAAGGCGATCACGTGGTCGGTGAACGCGGACAGCAGCGGGCTGGCGGCGGCGAGGTCGGTCTCGGTGCCGCCCGCCAGGCCGATGAGGGTGCCGTCGTGGGCGCGGTCGCGGCCGCCGGTCAGCGGGCAGTCCACGACCCGCGCTCCGGCCGCCGTGCAGGATCGGGCCCACTGCTCGATGCGCGCCGGGGTCAGCGTGGAGCACTCCACGGCCAGGGCACCGGCCTCCAGCGCGCCGACGGCTCCCTGGGGGCCGTCCCACACGGCTGCGGCGGCGCGGTCGTCGGCGACCAGGCTCAGCACGGCCTGGGCCCCGGAGGCGGCCGCCGCGGGGCTCGAGCACACGACGTCGTCGCCGGCCGCCTGGAGGTGGTCCGCGGTGCGGTTGTACCAGCGCAGCCGACACCCGGCCGCCCGCAGGTGCGGGGCGATCTCCCGGGCCATCACCCCGGCCCCGAGGAGACCGACCGTCCAGCCGCGCGGGCGGTGGCGGGCGCTCACGCGACCACCGCCGCGTCAGCCGGGGGCGTGCTGGGGGTGTAGAGGCACCACACCATGTCCGGCGTGAGCACGTGGACGACCACCAGGTCGGTGGCGGCGAGGACGTCGAGGGAGCCGATACACGCGTCGGCCTGGCCGCGCGCCGTCATCTCAACGGCCAGCGGCTTGGCCACCACGTAGTGCCGCGGAACGCCCGGCAGATAGCGGTCGGCGAACGCCGACGTCGCCGGGTGCAGCGCCACCAGCCGTACGCGTTCCGCGCAGCCGGTGACGACGGGGGACACGGCGATGCCCATGGGCTTGGTCGGCTCCGCCCAGCAGGAGCGCAGCTGCATGCGGCCGTTCCACCGGAAGTGCAGATCAACCCAACAGTCGGTGGCACCGCGTCGGCCGCGCTCGAGGAATCCAGCGCAGATCAACGCGGCCGCGTCGCGCTCCCAGGCGGTCTGCATCGCCTCGGGGAAGGAACGGGCCAGCTCGACCTTGGGGAACCTCCGCGCCACGTGGGAAGCGTCGGTGCCCTGCGGGCCGAGGGTGACGACGAGCCGGTGGTGCTCTTCAGCCTCGTCGAGGACATGGTCGTGCACAGGCATAGTGCTCCTTTCACAGCGGCCGGGGGGTTCTGCTTCGGCTTGCGCTGAGCGGGCAGGCACTCGCAGCGTTTCCATTGGAAACGGCCTTCCCGCTGGCCGACGATGCGGCGGAGTCGGCCCCGTCCGTCTGTTCCGCACGCGACGGCGCTCCCGATGTCGACACGTACGCATTGCGTTGCGGGACGCGGTCCCCACTGGTCAGCGGGACTGCTCCCGCGGGGCTCGGTATCGAGTGAACCAGCGTCAGGCCGACGAGGGCAGTGCCGGGTTGTGTGCCAAACCGTCTGCCAAAACGGCGGACCTCACGCGGGCGGGGCGTCCCATACGGCAAGGACCTCGGCGACTTCCGGCACCCGGCGGTGGTGCCGCAGGGCAGCGAGGACCACGTCGCCGCGCTCGGCCGCGCGCGTTGACGGAACCGAGGACGCTATCTCGAACATGCGGTGCGCCTGCACGGCGGCTTCTTCGGTCTCGTTCGCGTCCAGGAGCGCGGTGACCAGCCAGGACAGGTACAGGGCGTATTCACGGACGTGGGTCGGGTCGTAACCGGTCAGCACACGGCGAAGAAGCGGCACGGCCCTCAGGGGGCGGTGAAGTTGGGTGGCCACCCGGGCCTCCATGACTTCCTGCTCGGGTACGTCCACCCAGTACAGCCACAGCCGGTCGGCGGCCTCGCCCAGGTCGGCGTCGGAGATCTGCTCCATCGCTTCGCCGATCGCCCGAAGGGCCATCCGGTCGTCACCGGCCAGCGCGCTCGTCCAGGCCAGCCGCGCCGACGTCAGCGACCGCGCTACCAGGGGGGCATCAGTCCCGGCCGCGGCTTCGGCGGCGCGTACGAGTTCCAGGCCCCGGCGGGGGTTGCCGGTGTTCGCTGTCCAGTAGCCCCAGGAGCCGAGCAGGTGGGCGGTCAGGGCGCCGTCCTCGGCCTGGTGGGCTGCCGAGGCGCCGAGGCGGAAGAGCGGTTCGGCATCGACCGGGCCGCCGGTGTCGGTGGCCACCCAGCCCGCGAGCTGCGCCATCTCAGCGACGGCGACCAGCAGGCGCCGCCCCACCTCCTCGGTGTGGGAGGTGCCGTTGAACAGGTTCACCGCCTTACGCAGCTCGCGCACGCACGTCTCGACCAGGTCGCCTCCGGCCAAGACGTCGTCGGCCAGGCGCAGGCCGTGCACGCGACGCAGAAGAGCCTCCGCGTCGTCCATGCCGACCCGGCGGCCGGAGTGTGTGCCGCACGGGGCGAGGGGTTCATCGGGTGGGAGGAGGGAGGCCAGGACCTCGGCGGGGGTGGCGGTGGTGATGTGTCCGATCCTGCGGGCCGCCTTCGATGCCGCCCGCGCGGCCTGTAAGCGGGCGACCGGCACGTCCAGGACGCGAGCGATGCGCGGGAGCCAGAAGGGTCCGGCGGTGCGGCCCTCGTACTCCACCTCCCACCGCCACACCTCGGTGCGGGTGATCGTGCGCCGCCCGGAATCGGCGACGAGGGCGCGCGCGAGGTCGTCTTCCGTCCATCCCGCGCGCAGGCGCAGCATGCGGATCAGCGGCCCCAGCCGCTCGCCGGTCACCGGAGGTTCAGGCATCACAGACATGCATACCCCTTCACGAACATCCAGGGGAGAGGCCGGACGTCAGTCAGCCGATGTGGAGTCCAGCATGGCCACTGGCGCCGGATCGGCACCACTCTCGTCGAGGAGGCGGCCGGCCTGGTCGTGGAGCACGGTGGCCGGGCCCGCGAGGCCGATCAACAAGAGGACCAGGGCGTCCCGCAACAGGTGGTCGATGATGCCATCGTGGTCGGTCACCATGTCGTCAGCACCACCCGGTGCGGGTCCACAGGTTTGGTGACCAAATTCAGGAGCGTCCGGCAGCTCCGGGCGAGGTCCGCCGCGCAAAGCGCGGCATTCAGCGGGTAGAGGCGCGGGTCCGGGCGGTGGTAGGCGAGGCGGCGGCGCAGTGAATCGAGGCCCATCGTGACCTGCCCACCACGGTCTTTGTATCTGGCCTCGGCGACCGGCAGCAGCGCCTCGGCGTCGCCGACCAGCCCCGCGGTGACCCTGGCGACCTCGGCCGGGTCGATGCGGCAGCCGTCGATTACGGGGCGCAGGCCGGCGGCGATCCTCTGCTCGATCACTTCGACGTTCACCGTGACCGGCCCGTCGGGGCCGTCGACGCAGATGCGTCGGTCCCCGGGCTTATTGGTGGCGGAGGTGGGAGAGGTGGTCATCGGCGCGGGTCCTCTGTGTAGGCACGGCAGCTGCGAGAGGGAGGCGGCGGACCACCGGCCACTTCCCCAGGAGAGGTGGTCCGCCGCGCACGTGGGAGTCAACCGCCGGATCGGGCCGCAGGGTCAGGAAGAAGGCACGTCTGTTTGCCGATGACGATCAGGAAGTTTTGACCCTTCCGTGACATCGACGGGGTCGTTGTTCCTCGCTACGTTCGACAAGTGGGAGAGAACACGATCCTCCGGAAACACATGGCCGACCTCGGCCTGTCCAGGCCCGAGTTAGCGCGCGAGATGAACTTGGTGCTCAAGCGCCTCACTGGCAAACAGGGCACCTACTCCGAGCGCACGATCCATGACCTGCTGACCCGCACCCGGACGCCACGGTCGAGAACCACGCTCGCGCTGGAGACGGTCTTCGACTGCCCGATCGCGGACCTCGGCTTCGTGCCGTCGGCCCGGCACCACCAGCAACACCCGGAGGACCCCATGAAGCGCCGCGTCTTCCTCATCACTGCCCCCATAGCCGCCGCAGCCACCGCGGGCGTCACCCCGCCGCGTCCCAGGAGCGGCCCGTACCGGATCGGCGCCGCCGACGTCGAGCGCCTGGAGCAGCTGCACGACCGGGCCATCGACGCCGACGACCGGGCCGGCGGCACCGAGGCCACCGAGCGCCGCTGCGCCGCCCTCGCCGCAGAAGCCCTGGAAATGCAGCGGGAAGGCAGTGCCAGCAGCCGCGTCCGCTCCCGGCTCTACGCGCTGGCCGCGTCCCTGACCGACTCGGCGATGTGGGCCGCCATCGACGACCGCCGCACCGACGCCGCCCAGGCCCACCTCCACCACGCCGTCACCCTCGCCTCCCTCTCCGGCGACCAGGCCGTGCAGATCCGCGTGTGGGGACATGCCGCCGCCCTGTACCGGCAGATGGGCCGCTACACCGACTCCACCGCCGCAGCTGAGGCTGCCCGCACCGTCCCCCTATGCCGCACCGACCCGTTCTACGCTTCCATGACCCGGGCGCGGCTGTCCCTCCACCAGGCCCACACCGGCAGCCGCACCGACGTCCTGCGCAGCCTCGACCAGGCCCGCAAAGACCTCTCCCGCACCGACCACGCCGAACGCCGGCCCCGGTGGACTGGGTTCTACGACGGCGCGGAGACCGAACTGCTCGCCCTCCAGGCCCACACGGAGATGGGCTGCTGGCAGGAGGCCGAGGCCCGCGCCCACCACACGCTCGCGCTCCTACGCCCCAGCATGGTCCGCAATCGGGCGCTGACCACCGCCTACCTGGCGGGCACTCAGTTGCAGCAAGGCGAAGCCGGTCTCGCGGTCGCCACGGCCAAGTCGGTGCCGACCACCGCCGTGCACGGGCGGGTCGCACACTTGCTGGGCACCTTCACCACCCGCCTCATCGCCACCGCCCCGTCCAGCTCCCACACCCAGGAGTGGGCCGCCTACCGGAAGGACATCCTCTGTGCCTGACCGCCTCGAGTTCCGCCGCAGCCGCGACGTGGACGAAGTCCGCCAGACGATCCTCGACCTCCACGTCGAAGTCCGCGGCGACTTCGCACTCCTCGACCGCCCCTTCAACACGGTCGAGCGATTCGATGAGCGCCTGCTCGCCTACGCCAAGCGCCCCGGCTGGGAGACCGTCATCGCCCGCACGCCCGGCGGGGAGCCGGTGGGCTTCTGCTTCGGTACACCGCTCGCACCCGCCACCGGCTGGTGGTCCTCGATGCTGACCCCGCTCCCCGACGGCTACACCACCGAGACCGGCACCAGGACGTTCGCGTTCCAGGAGATCTGTGTGCGCAAGGCATGG
This sequence comes from Streptomyces sp. NPDC021096, assembly GCF_040641275.1. Taxonomy (NCBI): domain Bacteria; kingdom Bacillati; phylum Actinomycetota; class Actinomycetes; order Kitasatosporales; family Streptomycetaceae; genus Streptomyces; species Streptomyces sp. NPDC021096. Next base: position 15,486 of record NZ_JBFADG010000044.1, read on the forward strand.
CGGGGACAAGGCGCGGCTCGCCGTCTCCACGACGAACTGCTCGCCGGGCACGCCGAGGAGCGTGTCACGCTGCTGGTGAACCCGGGCGCCGGCGGCGGCAAACTCAAAGCCGTCTACGAGAGCTGGGGTTACGAGGAGATCGGCAAGCAGCAGCCGTTCGAGGACTCACCGAAGTTCTCCGTGATGATGCGCCCGCTCCGGTACAGCTGACGCCCTGCAGGCGTCTCTCCATGGTCAGAGGTAAGGGCGCACCGCCGTCGTGAGGAACGGGGGCGCGGGGAGTGGGCCGGGTCCATGCCCTTCCAGGGGGGCCGGCC
>NZ_JBFADG010000045.1:0-11205 GCF_040641275.1 Streptomyces sp. NPDC021096
GTCCGTCCGGCGCTTGAGGACGCACTTCAGCCCGTCCGGCGGACGTCCATCCAGCCCGTCCGGCGTTTGAGGACGTCTTTCCAGCCCGTCCGGCGATTGAGGACAAGAGACGGTGAGATGGGGGCACCTCCCAGCGGTAGCTGGGGGAGGGGCAGGGGCAAGATCCCACCCGGCACGACCTCAGCCGTTGCGGCGCAAGGCTTCCGTCAGGCGGATCGCCGCGTCCAGGACCGCCTGGGCGTGCATGCGGCCCGGATGACGGGTCAGCCGCTCGATCGGGCCCGAGACCGAGACGGCCGCGACCACCCGGTTCGACGGCCCCCGCACCGGCGCCGAGACCGACGCCACGCCCGGCTCGCGCTCGCCGATCGACTGGGCCCAGCCCCGGCGCCGTACGCCCGAGAGCGCGGTCGCCGTGAAGCGGGCCCCCTGCAGGCCGCGGTGCAGCCGCTCGGGCTCCTCCCAGGCCATGAGGACCTGGGCCGCCGAGCCGGCCTTCATCGGCAGCGTGGAGCCCACCGGCACGGTGTCCCGCAGTCCGGACAGCCGCTCGGCCGCCGCCACGCAGATGCGCATGTCGCCCTGGCGCCGGTAGAGCTGCGCGCTCTCGCCCGTGACGTCCCGCAGGTGCGTGAGGACCGGGCCGGCCGTGGCCAGCAGCCTGTCCTCGCCCGCCGCCGCGGCCAGCTCGCTGAGCCGGGGGCCGAGTATGAAGCGGCCCTGCATGTCGCGCGCCACCATCCGGTGGTGCTCCAGGGCCACCGCGAGCCGGTGCGCCGTCGGACGCGCCAGTCCGGTCGCCGTGACCAGCCCGGCGAGGGTCGCCGGTCCGGACTCCAGAGCGCTCAGTACCAGAGCCGCCTTGTCGAGTACGCCCACTCCGCTAGAGGCGCCGCCTGAGTTGTCCATGCAACGATACTTGCGTCTCACACTGTGAAACGCAAGTTCAATTTTTCCCGGGAAGCGCCAATCTGGAACGGACAGCCCCCAGCTCACAGGAGAGACAGCGATGGGACGGACACTCGCGGAGAAGGTCTGGGACGACCATGTCGTCACGCACGCCGAAGGCGAGCCCGACCTCCTCTACATCGACCTGCACCTGCTCCACGAGGTCACCAGCCCGCAGGCCTTCGACGGCCTGCGCAAAGCGGGCCGTCCGGTCCGCCGGCTGGACCTGACCATCGCCACCGAGGACCACAACACCCCCACCCTCGACATCGACAAGCCCATCGCGGACCCGGTCTCCCGCACCCAGCTGGAGACCCTGCGCCGCAACTGCGCCGAGTTCGGCGTGCGGCTGCACCCGCTGGGCGACGTCGAACAGGGCGTCGTCCACGTGGTGGGACCGCAGCTGGGTCTCACCCAGCCCGGCACCACGGTCGTCTGCGGCGACAGCCACACCTCCACCCACGGCGCCTTCGGCGCGCTGGCCTTCGGCATCGGCACCAGCCAGGTCGAGCACGTGCTGGCCACCCAGACGCTGCCGCTGTCCCCCTTCAAGACCATGGCCATCACGGTCGAGGGCGAGCTGCCCGAGGGCGTCACGGCCAAGGACCTGATCCTGGCGATCATCGCCAGGATCGGCACCGGAGGCGGCCAGGGCTACGTCATCGAGTACCGCGGCTCCGCCATCGAGAAGCTCTCGATGGAAGCCCGGATGACCGTCTGCAACATGTCCATCGAGGCGGGCGCCCGGGCCGGCATGATCGCCCCCGACGAGACCACCTTCGCCTACCTCGAGGGCCGCGCCCACGCGCCCCGGGGCGAGGACTGGGACGCGGCCGTCGCGTACTGGCGCACCCTGCGCACCGACGACGACGCCGTCTTCGACCGCGAGGTGGTCATCGACGCCACCGAGCTCTCCCCGTTCGTCACCTGGGGCACCAACCCGGGCCAGGGCGCGCCCCTGTCCGCGGCGGTCCCCGACCCGGCTTCGTACACCGACCCCTCCGAGCGGCTCGCCGCCGAAAAGGCCCTGGAATACATGGGGTTGACGGCAGGTCAGGCGCTGCGCGACATCAGCGTGGACACCGTCTTCGTGGGCTCGTGCACCAACGGCCGCATCGAGGACCTGCGCGCCGCGGCCTCCATCGTCGAGGGCCGCGAGGTCGCCGACGGCGTACGGATGCTGGTGGTCCCCGGGTCGGTCCGGGTGGCGCTGCAGGCCGTCGAGGAAGGGCTGGACAAGGTGTTCACCGCGGCCGGCGCCGAATGGCGGCACGCGGGCTGCTCCATGTGCCTGGGCATGAACCCCGACCAACTCGCGCCGGGCGAGCGCTCCGCGTCGACGTCCAACCGCAACTTCGAGGGCAGGCAGGGCAAGGGCGGCCGTACGCACCTGGTCTCCCCGCAGGTCGCCGCCGCCACCGCCGTACTGGGCCGGCTGGCCTCCCCGGCCGACCTGCCGGGCGTCGCCGGCGCCACCGATGCACGCACCACCGTGGAGGTCTGAGACCGATGGAAGCTTTCACCACGCACACCGGCCGGGCCGTCCCGCTGCGCCGCAGCAACGTCGACACCGACCAGATCATCCCCGCGCACTGGCTGAAGAAGGTCACCCGCGACGGCTTCGAGGACGGGCTCTTCGAGGCCTGGCGCAAGGACCCGGAGTTCGTCCTCAACCGCCCCGAGCGGGCGGGTGCCAGCGTCCTGGTCGCCGGCCCCGACTTCGGCACCGGCTCCTCCCGTGAACACGCCGTCTGGGCGCTGCAGAACTACGGCTTCAAAACCGTCGTGTCGTCCCGCTTCGCCGACATCTTCCGCGGCAACTCGCTCAAGAACGGGCTGCTGACGGTCGTCCTGCCGCAGGAGACCGTCGAGGCGCTCTGGAAGCTCACCGAGGCCGACCCCACCGCCGAGGTGACGGTGGATCTCGTGGCCCGGCAGGTGCGGGCCGAGGGCATCACGGCCGATTTTGAGCTTGACGAGAACGCCCGGTGGCGACTCCTGGAGGGGCTGGACGACATCGGTCTGACCCTCCGGCACGAGGCCGACATCGCCGCATTCGAGGCCGGAAGGCCCTCGTACAAGCCCTCCACGGCCCGGATCTGAGACCGATTCCGGCTCGTTTGGCCCAGTGTCGGACGGCTTTCCGCCACCGCGAAGGCCCCCGGATTTTCGCTGCTCACCCAGGGTTTGGCATGATGCGCCCCCTGTCTTCGGACAGGGGGCGCGTTGCTTTGTTGAGGGCCCGTGAAGCGACAACTCGCCTCAGATGGCACAATCGGTGCATGGAACGCGACAGCCAACTCGAGCTTTACCGGCTCGTCGCCGACCAACTGAAGGAAGCGCACACAAGAGTGCGCGCACTGCAAGTCCCGGAGGGCGTACGGATGGCGCTGTCCCGGCAGCTGCTGGCCATCACGGCCTCGGCGAAGCACGATCTCTCAGGCGCGGCAAGGCGCCTGGACCGGCTGATGAACGACCTCGACGAGGGCCGTTTCCCCCAAGAGCCCGGCACGCACGGAACTCCGTGATGAGTCGAGTTCGTTGCGGCACAAGGGTGATTAGACCGTTTCGTGTTTGATTTGCGGTATATATCTGCCTAACGTGCGAAAAAGCTGGAGCACATTCCAGCCAATGTCTCCGAAGGGGAAGACGTGAACAAGGCGCAGCTCGTTGAAGCGATTGCCGACAAGCTCGGTGGCCGTCAGCAGGCCGCAGACGCGGTCGACGCGGTACTCGACGCGATCGTCCGCGCGGTTGTCGCCGGTGACCGTGTCTCGGTCACCGGTTTCGGCTCGTTCGAGAAGGTCGACCGTCCCGCCCGCTACGCCCGCAACCCGCAGACGGGTGAGCGCGTACGGGTCAAGAAGACCTCGGTGCCGCGCTTCCGCGCGGGCCAGGGCTTCAAGGACCTGGTGAGCGGCTCGAAGAAGCTCCCGAAGGGCGGCGAGGTCTCCGTCAAGAAGGCGCCCAAGGGCAGCCTTTCGGGCGGCAAGGCCACCACCAAGGCCGCGGCCAAGAAGGCCACCGCCAAGAAGGCCGCCGTCAAGAAGACCACGGCCGTCAAGAAGACGACCGCGGCGAAGACCACGGCCGTGAAGAAGACCACCGCCGCCAAGAAGGCGACGACCGCGAAGAAGGCGGCGCCGGCCAAGAAGGCGACGACCGCCACCAAGGCCGCCGCGAAGAAGGCGACCCCGGCGAAGAAGGCCGCCGCGGTCAAGAAGACGGCTGCCGCGAAGAAGACCGCGCCCGCCAAGAAGGCCGCCGCCACCAAGGCCCCGGCCCGCAAGACCACCGCGCGCAAGACCACCGCCAAGAAGACCGCCGCCAAGAAGAAGTAAGGCAGCGAACGTACGGCGTAACGCGCCGGGCCGGGCTCCCTTCGGGGAGCCCGGCCCGCGGTGCGTTACGGCCCCGTGGGGCCCCGTCCTCAGAAGGTCTGCAGCGTCACCAGCGTGATGCGCCGGCCCGCCACCGGGCCCGCCGCGTCCGCGAGGCCCCCGGCCTCGCCCCGGGCGCCGTCCCCGGGCGCCGCGAACTCGATCCGTACCCGCTGCCCGGGCCGCAGCAGCAGCAACCCGCCGGCGTCGAACGCCGCCCCGTCGAAGGGCACGGGCGTGCCGTCGTCCAGGAGAACGCTCCCGGAGCGGGTCGAAGGATCGAAGGTGTACGCGGTGGCCTGCATGGCCAGCAGCCTAGTCGGCCACCCGCCCGCCCATCGGCACGCCGGTCGCGACGGCCGCCGTGCGGGGCCCCACGCCCAGGGCGAGAGCGGCCCGCAAATCGTCTTCCGTGTCCACGTCCCGGCGCACGGAATCCACGTCCGCCAGGAGGATCTCCCGGGCTCCCGAAGCACTGTGACGGGCGCGCGAACGCCCCTCGAACGCCGGAGCCAATTCCATTCCGGGGGCCGCGGCCAGCAGCGTCGTACCGATTCCGGCGGCATCGGCGAGAAAAGCGCGGGGGAATTCGGCGGCGGAATCGAGCACCCGGCCGAGTTCCACCGGGCGCAGCGCCGGCAGATCCGCATTGAGAGTGGCCACCGCGGAATGCGGCCGGCGGGCCCGTACCGTGCGGGCACCGTGCGCCAGCGCCGCGTTCAGTCCGCCGTCGCCGGGCGGCTCGGACAGCACCCGGGCGCCCAGCGCGGCCACCTCGGCGGCCGCCAGCGGGTCCGCCGTGACGACCGCCACATCCCGCACCCGCTCACAGGCCAGCGCCGCCCGCACGGTGTCCTGGGCGAAGGCGAGCGCGAGCGCCGGCCCCGGCAGCCGGCCGGCCCCCGCCGTGAGGCGGCTCTTGGCCGCGGCCAGCGGCTTCAGCGGCACCACCAGCGTCCAGAGCACGTCCGCCCCCTATCTCTCGTACCCGGCCCATTGTCACCCGCTGCCGCAGCCCGGTGCGGAGTGCGGGGTTACGGTGTTCTCGACAGACCGGGTACCTGGGGCGACACTTGTCCGGCCCCCGGGTGAGCAGCACGCCCGAAGCAGCTTCAGGTCCCAACAGAAGGGTGTCCGAGTGTCCCGCCACAGAATCGGCTTCTGGTACCGCTTTACGGCGGTGTTGGCAAAACCGCCGCTCGTGGTTCTGTTCAAGCGGGACTGGCAAGGAATGGAGCACATTCCGGCCGACGGCGGATTCATCACCGCCGTCAACCACAACTCCTACCTCGACCCGCTGTCGTACGCCCACTTCCAGTACAACACCGGGCGGGTCCCCCGCTTCCTCGCCAAGGCCGCCCTCTTCAAGGGCAGCTTCGTCGGCGGGCTGCTGCGCGGCACCGGGCAGATTCCCGTCTACCGCGAGAGCACCGACGCCGCCAACGCCTTCCGGGCCGCGGTGGACGCCATCAACAAGGGCGAGTGCGTGGCCTTCTACCCCGAGGGCACCCTCACCCGGGACCCGGACATGTGGCCCATGGAGGGCAAGACGGGCGCCGCCCGCGTCGCCCTGCTGACCAAGGCCCCGGTCATCCCCGTCGCCCAGTGGGGCGCCAACGAGGCCATGCCGCCCTACGCCAAGGAGAAGAAGCTGCGGCTCTTCCCCCGCAAGACCCTGCGGGTCCTGGCCGGCCCGCCCGTGGACCTCTCCGCCTACTACGGCAAGGAGCCCACCGGCGAGGTCCTGCGCGAGGCGACCGACGTCATCATGAAGGCCATCACGGAACTGCTCGCCGAACTCCGCGGCGAGCCGGCCCCCGCCGAGCCCTACACCCTCAAGAAGGCCCGCGCCGCGGCCCGCCACAACCGCGGCGAGCGGCCGCAGGAGGACAGCAAGTGACGCGTTGCGCCGTATTCGGCACCGGTTCCTGGGGCACCGCCTTCGCGATGATCCTCGCCGACGCGGGCTGCGAGGTCACCATGTGGGGCCGCCGCGCCGCCCTCGTGGACGCCATCAACACCGGCCGCACCAACCCCGACTACCTTCCCGGCATCGAGCTGCCCGCCGGCGTCCGGGCCACCACCGACCCCGCCGAGGCGGCGCGGGAGGCGGCGTTCACCGTGCTGGCCGTCCCCTCGCAGACCCTGCGCGGGAACCTCACCGAGTGGGCGCCCCTGCTGGCCGCCGACACCGTGCTCGTCTCCCTGATGAAGGGCGTCGAACTGGGCACGGCCAAGCGGATGAGCGAGGTCGTCGAGGAGGTCGCCAAGGTCTCCCCGGACCGGGTCGCCGTCCTCACCGGGCCCAACCTCGCCAAGGAGATCGCCGCCCGGCAGCCCGCCGCCGCCGTCGTCGCCTGCCGCGACGAGTCCGTCGCCCGGCGCCTCCAGACCGCCTGCCACACCACCTACTTCCGCCCGTACACCAACACCGACGTGGTCGGCTGCGAGCTGGGCGGCGCCGTGAAGAACGTCATCGCCCTGGCCGTGGGCATCGCCGACGGCATGGGCCTGGGCGACAACGCCAAGGCGTCCCTGATCACCCGCGGACTGGCCGAGACGACCCGGCTGGGCCTGGCCATGGGCGCCGACGCGCACACCTTCGCGGGCCTCGCGGGCATGGGCGACCTCGTGGCCACCTGCGCCTCGCCGCTCTCCCGCAACCGCACCTTCGGCGCCAGCCTCGGCCGCGGCATGACCCTCGAGGAGACCATCGCGGTCACCAAGCAGACCGCCGAGGGCGTCAAGTCCTGTGAGAGCGTGCTCGATCTGGCCCGGCGTCATCATGTCGACATGCCGATCACCGAGACCGTGGTGGACATCGTCCACGAGGGCAAGCCGCCCATGGTGGCCCTCAAGGAACTCATGTCACGCAGCGCCAAGGCCGAGCGGCACTGACGCACCTCCTGCCACCAGGTACTCTCAACGCGTTATGAGCAGCGAGAACTCCCCCCAGAGCCCTGACCGGAAGCCGCGTGTCGCGGTCGTCTTCGGCGGCCGCAGTTCCGAGCACGCCATCTCCGTGGTCACCGCAGGCGCCGTGCTGCGCGCCATCGACCGCAGCAAGTACGACGTGCTGCCGATCGGCATTACCACCGACGGCCGTTGGGTCCTCACCGCCGACGACCCCGAACGCATGACGATCGCCGGCCGCACGCTGCCGGCCGTCGAGCAGCTCACCGACTCGGCGGAGGGCGGCGTGCTGCTGCCCGCCGACCCCTCCAGCCGTGAGGTCGTCTACGTCGAGCCGGGCGCCGTTCCCAAGGCGCTGGGCGAGGTCGACGTCGTCTTCCCCGTGCTGCACGGCCCCTACGGCGAGGACGGCACCCTCCAGGGCATGCTGGACCTGGCCGGCGTCCCCTACGTCGGCGCGGGCGTCCTCGCCTCCGCCGTCGGCCAGGACAAGGAGTACATGAAGCGGGTCTTCATCTCCTACGGGCTGCCCGTCGGCCCGTACGAGGTGATCCGGCCCCGTGAGTGGGACACCGATCCCGCCGCCGCCCGCAAGAAGATCGTGGACTTCGCCGGCGAGCACGGCTGGCCGCTGTTCGTGAAGCCCGCCCGTGCCGGCTCGTCCATGGGCATCACCAAGGTCGACGATGACTCCGGCCTGGACGAGGCCATCGCCGAGGCCCGCCGCCACGACCCGAAGATCCTGGTCGAATCGTTGCTGCGCGGTCGCGAGATCGAGTGCGGCGTGCTCGAGTTCGAGGACGGTCCGCGCGCCAGCGTGCCCGCCGAGATCCCCCCGGTCAGCGCGCACGACTTCTACGACTTCGAGGCCAAGTACATCGACTCCGCCTCCGGCATCGTGCCCGCCCCGCTGAGCGAGGACGAGACGCGCCGGGTGCAGGAGCTGGCCGTCCAGGCCTTCGAGGCCGTCTCCTGCGAGGGACTGGTCCGTGCGGACTTCTTCCTCACCGAGGACGGCGAGTACGTGATCAACGAGATCAACACCATGCCCGGCTTCACGCCCATCTCCATGTACCCGCGCATGTGGCAGGAGAGCGGTGTGGAGTACCCCGAGCTGGTCGACCGTCTCGTCCAGGCCGCCCTGCGGCGGCCGACGGGGCTGCGCTGAGCACAACGCCGGAGAGGGCCGTCAGGAGATGATCCCCTCGGGGATCGTCTTCAGGACGGCGTCGGAGAGGTCGGTGAGCGCACTCAGGTCACCGCCCTCGCCGACGACCTTCTTCGGCAGCGTCACCTCCACCCACGCCTCACGCCGGACGGTGGTGCAGCGCACGCTGCCGTCCGGCTGCCGCTCGGGCAGCCAGCCGACGTCGTTGACGTCCATCGAGTCGGTGGCGGGGTTCCGCTTGAGCAGAGCGGGCTTGGTCACCCCGCAGCGCAGTGAGATCTCCGGCTCGCCGTGGGTGCCGCCCCATACGGCGGTGAGGTCCGAGTCGGGCTCGGAGCTGCGCCGCTCGAGCCCGCCCACGGTCTTCGGCAGCTCCTTGTGCAGCGCCCGGCAGAGCGCGGCCTGCCGCTCCGGCGGCGAGGGCACCTCAGGGCCCGCCCCGGCGTCCGGGCCCGAACAGGCCACGGCCGCGAGGAGCACGGCGACGGAGGGCAGGCCGAGGGGCCGGCGGAGCGAAGACTTCACCGGCCGAGCATACGGGGGAGCTAGATATGGACGACCGGGCAGGTCAGGGTGCGGGTGATGCCCTCCACTTTCTGGACCTGCGCGACCACCATCCGGCCGAGCTCGTCCACGGTGTCGGCCTGGGCGCGCACGATGACGTCGTACGGCCCCGTCACGTCCTCGGCCTGGATCACTCCCGGGATCTTGCCGATGACTTCGGCCACGGTCGACGCCTTGCCGACCTCGGTCTGGATCAGGATGTACGCCTGTACCACGGAACCTCCAGGGCGGCTTCGAGGATCATGTGGGGAGAAGAGACGCCACGGTACCGCGTCGCCGCACGGTGCGGGGAGACCCGCGCGGCCTGCGCGGCGCGGGACACGTCACGAACAGGGCAACCGACACTCCGAGGAGGAGCTCAGTGAAAGGCACCGTGGGCGAGTTGGGGGAGTTCGGGCTCATCAGAGAGCTGACCTCCCGGCTCACCACCACCCCGGCGGTCCGGCTCGGGCCGGGTGACGACGCCGCGGTGGTAGCGGCGCCCGACCGCCGGGTCGTGGCCAGTACGGACGTGCTCCTGGAGGGGCGCCACTTCCGCCGCGACTGGTCCACCGCCTACGACGTCGGCCGCAAGGCCACCGCGCAGAACCTCGCCGACATCGCCGCCATGGGCGCGGTGCCCACGGCGGTCCTGCTGGGCCTCGTCGTACCCGCCGAGCTCCCCGCCACCTGGCCGACCGAGCTCATGGACGGGATCCGCGACGAGTGCCAGGTCGCGGGCGCGGCGGTGGTCGGCGGGGACGTGGTGCGCGGTGAGACGATCACCGTCGCCATCACGGCGCTGGGCGACCTGCGCAACCACGAGCCGGTCACCCGCTCCGGCGCCCGGGCCGGCGACGTCGTCGCCGTCACGGGCTGGCTGGGCTGGTCGGCGGCCGGACTCGCCGTGCTCTCCCGCGGCTTCCGCTCGCCGCGCGCCTTCGTCGAGGCCCACCGGCGTCCCGAGCCCCCGTACCACGCGGGTCCGGCCGCCGCCGCGCTCGGCGCCACCGCCATGACGGACGTCAGCGACGGCCTCATCGCCGACCTCGGCCACATCGCCGAGGCCAGCAAGGTCCGCATCGACCTGCGCACGGCGGCCATCGACGTGCCCACCCAGATGCTGGACATCGGGCAGGCCGTGGGCGTCGACCCGCTGCAGTGGGTGCTGACCGGCGGCGAGGACCACGCCATCGTGGCGACGTTCCCGCCCGACGTGAAGCTGCCGGCCCGCTGGAAGGTCATCGGCGAGGTCGTCAACCCCTCCGCGCTGCCCCAGGTCACCGTGGACGGCGCTCCCTGGGACAAGGCGGGCGGCTGGGACCACTTCGGGGACATGGAACCGGGGGAGTAGATTCGGCGCCATGCCGATACCCCCACGCGTGCTGACCGTCGCCGGATCCGACTCCGGCGGCGGTGCGGGCATCCAGGCCGACCTGAAGACGATGCTGGCCCTCGGCACGCACGGCATGAGCGTGGTCACCGCCGTCACCGCCCAGAACTCCCTGGGCGTCCAGGGCGCGTGGCCGCTGCCCGCCGAGGCCGTACGGGCCCAGTTCCGCAGCGTCGTCGACGACATCGGCGTCCAGGCCGTCAAGACCGGCATGCTGGCCTCGGCGGAGCTGGTGGAGACGGTGGCCGCCCTACTGGCGGACGTGGGCGCCCCCGTGGTCGTCGACCCGGTCGGCATCTCCAAGCACGGCGACGCCCTGCTGGCGGCCTCCGCCCTCGACGCGGTCCGCACGAAGCTGCTGCCGGCCGCCACCGTCGCCACCCCCAACCTGGACGAGGTCGCCTGGCTCACGGGCGTACGGGTGAGAACCGAGGCCGACCTGCGGCACGCGGCGGACGCGGTGCTCTCGTTCGGCCCGCGGTGGGCCCTCATCAAGGGCGGCCACCTCCGCGGTGACGCGGTCGACCTGCTGACGGACGGCACGGACGAACACTGGCTGCGGGCGCCGCGCCACGACAACCGGCATACGCACGGGACGGGGTGCACGCTGGCGAGCGCGATCGCCTGCGGGCTCGCGAAGGGGCTGGCGGTGCCGGAGGCGGTGGCCGCCGCCAAGGACTACGTCACGGGCGCGATCGCGGCGGGCTTCGCGCTGGGTAGCGGCATCGGCCCGGTGGACCACGGGTGGAAGTTTCCCCAGTCCCGCCCCTTCCCGTAACCGGGGGCCAGCCCCCCCACCCCCCCCCCCCCCCCGGGGCGGGGGTGGGAAAAACACCCGCGGCGGGGGAAAAACAAACAAA
>NZ_JBFADG010000046.1:0-10920 GCF_040641275.1 Streptomyces sp. NPDC021096
CTCCTCCGCAGACAGCCGCCCGCAACCAGCGTGAGCACCCCGAGATCCGGGTCACACCAGCTCTTTGACCAGCGACTTCAAGTTGGCGGAGGCTCACCGGGTGCGCACCGGCCGGTGCGGGGTGCGCATCGAGGGCCTGGCCCAGGGCGTCGGCCTCCAGCTGGCGGAGGATGTCGGCGATGTCCTCGTGATCCTCGGTGAGGATCTGCGCGGCGAAGTCGATGACCGCGTGGGCGATGCCCTCCGCCACGTCCGGCCCGGCCTGCGCCCAGCTGCGCAGGGTGGTCATGAACACCCGCCCGAGCGCTTCCAGGACGAAGGCGTCGTCACACGGCACGGCCATGTCCGAGCCGAGCAGCGCGGTGATCGGGACGACGATCCGCTCGGCGACGTCCACGAGCAGCGCGGGCATCCGCGGCTCGGCACCGGCGAACTCGGCAGCGGCCACGGTGTCGTCGGCCTGGACGGCCCGGAGGTAGTTGAACGCGCTGATCGCCGCGTCCGGGGTCATCGGAGCGAGCGGCGTGATGGTGGTGTCGGGCATGACGGCTCCTCACGTACGGGTCGCCTCGCTGGTCGCGGCGGCCTCACCACAGAGCCTGGAATGGATCACCTGTGGATAAAGACCGCGCCCGAGCGGGGGAGAAGCCTCCCTCCTCGCCCGGCGGCGCACGCTCTGCGGACGGTTGTGCTGCTGGTCACGGACAAACCAGCTGTGCAAGGGGTGAAAGGGGTCGTATCGGGGCGGTGTTGGGGTGGGGCTAGCGAGTTGGTCCAGACGTTGGTCAAGGGGTGCTTCTTCACGGTGGCCCCAGCCGCGTACCGCTTCGCGCAACGCGGCTGGACCTGTCACCGACCCGGCCGTGTACGGCCGGAGAAGCCCGAGGATGCGATGACCACCGCACCCACCCCGCCGACCACGCCGACTATGCCGAGCGCGTCGGATGCCGCCGCGGCAGCGAGCCCCGCAACGGGCCCTGCGGCGAGCCCCGCTCCCAGCCCCACAGCCTCGAGCCGCCGTCTGGCCGTTGTTGCTGATCACACCCCTTGTCCGCCCGTCCAGGCGGGTTGCAACTCCTCTTCTCCCAGCATGGATATGCCTGGAGAAGCGTCCCGGCCCCGCGCACGCACCGCGCCGGCGAAGGCCGGAGCGGAGATCCGGGGCGATGTCCTCCTCACCCTCGCCCAGCTCCGCTTGGCCACGCCTCACCAGCTCAAGGCGCTCCTGCTGCCGCACCACCAGGAGACGGACTACATCCGCCGCGCGCTGCGCAATCTCCTCGACGACCGCTTGGTGGGCCGGACCCACCGTGCCCAGCAGAGCTATTGGTACTGCACCCCGGCGGGCCTGGCCGAAGCTGCCGCATCCGGTGAACTCCTACCGAAGGCCGGCCGGACCACCGGGCAGCGCGCGGCGGCGAAGACGGGCCTGCGCGAGCATGCCCTCGCCCTCGTCGACACCGTCGTCGCCTTCCACCACGCCGGGGCGGCCGACCAGACCGACTGGCAGGTGGAAGTCGCCCACCCCACCCCGGCCGGCTCCCTGGTGCCCGACGGCGTGGCGCTCCTGAACAACGGCTCCCACGCGTTCGTGGAGATCGACCGCACCATGTCCTACGCCCGCCTGCTCGCCAAGCTGGAACGCTACGACGCCTACCGCGGCGCACCGGCGTCCGGCCGCGGTAACGCCGCCCGCGCTCCGCGCTCCCACTGGCAGGAAACCTACGCCGGGCCGTCGATGGAGCGGCCCTTCCCGCCGCTGCTGTTCGTCTTCGCCCCCGCCCAGCGCCGCGCGGCCCCGGCAACGAGGGAGGCCGCCTTCCACGACCGCGCCCGGCCGAACTGGCGGATCACCGTGGCGACGACGACCCTCCCCCTGCTGACCGCGCACGGGCCCGACCGGCCGGTGTGGCGGGTCGTCGGCCATGGTGAGGACCGTCGGCCTCTGGCCGCGGTGCCGGCACCGCGGTAAAGCGTGACGGCGGGCCGGCACCGCGGCCCGCCGCAGGCGCTGGGCAAGCCCAAGGGGAGCCTGGGCAAGCCGTCCCCGGACGGAGGCTTGCCCAGCCCGGCCGGGCCGCGCTGAGGTGGTGCCCATCCCCGCCGGACGTTCCGGGCGGGCCGTCGCGGAGGAGGACTCGGTGGAGAGTTTCAAGGCGGGGGAGACGGTCGTACGGCGCGACGTTCACCGCTCCGGCCGGGTATGGAGCGAGCACGCGCTGCGCGTCGTCGCCGACACCAGCGAGGCCCTGATGGCCGCCTGCCCGCCGGGAGCCGAGACCCGCTGGCCCGCCCTGTACGCCAAGGCACGCGCCGACGGAGACCGGTCGGTGCGCACCGAGGCGTTCGACGCGATGGCGACCGGCACGTGGGAGCTCGCGGACGCGGTGTGGCAGGAGACCGAGCTGCTGATGTGGAAGCCGGCGGCGGCATGGTTCAGCGTCAACGCCTTCTACACGAGCGGCGGGCTGCGGAACTGGTACGTGAACTTCGAGCACCCCACCCGCCGCACGACGGACGGGTTCGACACCTTCGACCTCACCGTGGACCTGGTCGTCGACCCCGACCTGACCAGCTGGCATTGGAAGGACGAAGACGAGTACGCGCACGTGCGACGGCTCGGCATCGTCACCGACACCGAGCACCAGGCCGTGGACGCCGCCCGCGCCCAGGCCCTCGCGATGCTCGCCGAGCGCTCCGGCCCGTTCGCCGACGCCGCCGCGTGGATGTCCTGGCGGTGGAACCCGGCCTGGCCCGCCCCGAGCCTCCCGCGCCCCGCGACGGTCCCGAAAGGGGTTGCACCGACAGGCGGCTGAACCGTTGGCTGGACGATTGACTCCAGCGGGGGACCGAGGGTGTGACCGAAGGGGGGAGCCGCCCAAACCGGACACCGGGCGTTCTCGCAGATCAGTACCTCTGGGCAAGCCCACCGACAGCGGCGACACCTCTTCCCACGCGATAGCCGAGGGGAGAGGCGTCGCTCTGCATCCTGGGGCCGGGTGGCCCTGCGGACGGCCGGGCAGACCGGAGCTGCCGGTGCGTGGGCGGGCGGTCAGCTCCAGGTGACGGAGTGGGGGTGGGGCGCGGGCTCGACACCGGCCGATTCGGCGGCCAGCTGCAGGTGGGTGGCCAGCCGCACCGGCGTGTGAGGATTGGCCCCGGCTGTGGTCCTCGGGCCGAGGAAGGGCGCCAGGAGCATCACAGCCCGGCTCATGTCCCGGCACGCATCCGCCAGTCTCGCCGTGGGGCTCGGTGGCGAGGCGCCGGTGGTCACCCCGAGCTTGTCCGCCGCGCTCGCCAGCGCCGTGTAGGTGTCGTGGATGCGTGCCGGACGGTCCTGTGGCAGGCCGATCCGCAGATTCGCGAGGGCGTAGACGACCAGGACGTGGTCGCGGGCCTGCCCGATCAGCTCGCGCGCCTCGCCGAGCCCGCCGCCCACCACTACGGCCTGCGCCCTGTCGCTGCCCGGCTCCTGGACGGCGTCCGTGGCGCTGAGCGCGGTGTGGGCTCGGTGCAGCAGCGTGCCGATCCGGCCGAGGGCGTGAAGGTCCATGTCTGTTCAACGTCCCGGCTCGTGCCCGGACACTCTGACGGCTTCCCGCCGCCCGGTCGGCGGGAGCGGTACAAGTACCGGTATGACGGAGCGGGTGCGGTGGCCGGTCGTGGTGGACCGGGCGCGGGAGATCGTGAACGGGTACGCGCCGTTGAAGGTCACGCTGCGTCAGGTGATGTACCGGCTGGTGTCCGTGGGCGCGCTGCCGCACACGGCGCCGATGTACCGGCGCCTGTCCGCCCAGCTCGCCCAGGCGCGCCGCGAGGGCCGTTTCCCCGAGCTGATCGACACCGTCCGCGAAGTCCACGTGCCGCCGGCCTGGCCGGACGTGGGCGCGTTCATCAGCGAGATGCCCGACTGGTTCCGCCTGGACCGCACCGAGGGCCAGGAGCACGCGCTCTACGTGGCGGCGGAGAAGGACACCCTGCGCCAGCAGCTGACCGGCTGGCTCTCCGACCTGGGTATCCCGGTCCTGGTGGTCCGCGGCTTCGGGTCCCAGTCCTACGCCGATGTCGTACGGGAGCGTATGGCCCACGAACATCGGGAGGCACATCTGGCGTACATCGGCGACCTTGACGCCTCGGGGATTGATATCGAACGCGACTGGGTGGAGCGCACCGCGTGTTGGGACCGTGTCTGGCGGGTCGCGCTCACCTACGACCAGGTGCGCGCGTACGGGCTGCCGGCGGCCGAGGGGAAGCGGGGCGATCCTCGGTGGAAGGCATTCGCCCGCCGCTACGGCCTCGATCCCGCCCACCCCGTGCAGTGGGAGGTCGAGGCCCTCGAACCCGACGAGCTGCAGCGCCTGGTCCTCGACGCCGTCGACCCGTACATCGACCGAGCCGTGCTCGCGCGGCAGATCGCTCGCGAGGAAGAACAGCGCCGCGCCCTGGCCCGCTTCTTGGACGGCTGGGGCGCGGCGGGTGAAACGTCCTGACCGGCAGCGGGTGGGGCAAGCCGGCCGGGTGTCCCTTAGGAGGCGAGTTCTTCACCGGTGCTGTCCATCGCCGTACGGCACCACTGCAGTCCGGTGCCGTCGAGGACCAGGAGGTGACTGCCCGGGACAGCCGCGGTCTTGGCCATGGCGGACAGCAGCCCGTTGGCCAGCGCGGCGCCGTCCTTCTCGGTGAGCGGCTCGGCGCCCGATCCGTAGGGGCGCACCTGGTGGTGGACCTCGTCACCGCCCTTGACGACGAGCGTGAGGTACTGGGACGACTGGTGCTCCCACTTGACCTGCACGATCGTGTCCGCTCGCACGGTCCGGCTGCCGTAGACGGTGCTCTGCGCCCGTACCCACACGTCCTGCATCCCCATAAGCCCTTGCCCTCCCGTACTGCGGCTGCGTCAACGCCCCGATTCTGCTGCGTCAGATCACTGGGGGAAGGGACTTCGAGGAAGACCAGCCGCCCGGGGCTGGCATACGGCACGGACGGACCCGGTCCTCCGACGGAGCGGAAGGCCGGGCCACCCGGGCGACGAACTCCGGGCTATGCCGCGACCCGAGGTGCGTCCTGCAACACAGCCCTGCAACATGAGGCGCGACACAGGGTGCGTTGCAGCCCTGACCTGCAAAAACTCTCATGTAGAAGCGGGGCCAGGGCGTGTACGGCGCCGGCGGTTCCCGGAAGCGCTCCTCGGCCTGAGCCGGCGGCGTCCGGCACAGGCCCCCGCAGACTCGCCTGCGCCGTAGGATCACCGCCCATGACCGCTGCCCGCTGTTCCCTCAGCACCGGACCTGGTTCGGTTGCCCCCGTCCGCCGCGTACGCGCCGCTGAAGCGGATCCCGGGGACCGTGCTCGACCGCCGTCTTCGGAGGGGAAGGCGAACGGCCACCGCGTGACACGCGCCCTCGGCGGTCGTATGCACCGCCTGCTGGCGAAGGGCCGCCGGGCGATCCGCCCGCTGGCATACCTCGCCATGTGGTTCGCCGCTGTGCTCGGGGCGCAAGCGGTGCGGGAAGCGTTCGTCTTCGTGCCCGGATTCGTCCCGTGGGACGGTGAAAGCCCCCGCGACTTCTTTGTTTTCACGGGCGGCGCGGCATGCTTCACGGCCGTGGCCGTGCTGATCTGCGTGGGGCACATCCCGGTGCGCTCGGTTGTTGGCCGGTTTGTCGACGGCCTGGGGTTACGGCCGGCATCGAGGCGTCAGGCCGTGCAATGGGCGGTTGCAGGGCTCGCCACCGCGGCGGCCTTGTGGGCGGGAGCCGAGCTCGTTGACCTCCTCCCGGGCCTGATCTCGGTTCCCGATGCCGAGGATCCGCGCTCCATAGCCGTTGCCGACACCTCCACCTTGGTCCGCTTCTGCTACGGCCTGATCGCCCCTGCCCCGCTGGAGGAACTCTTCTACCGCGCACCGCTGCTGGCGCTGTGGCTGGCCCTGCTCACGGCGCAGCACCGCGGCAACTGGACGGCCCACCGGTGGCTTCGGTGGTCGCTGATGGCAGCCGCCATCACCATTTCGACGGTTTGGTTCGCCGCCGGACACCACCTGGGCGGCAGCGTCAACGTCGCTCACGCGGCCCTCGCCGGCGTGATCCTCACCGCAGCCGCCCTACGGCAGCGCTCCCTCGTCCCAGCCCTGCTCGGCCACGGCCTCTATGACGCGTACGCCTTCGCCTGGGCATAAGCCTTGCCGGAGTGGACGACCTTCTGGGGGAGCCGGCGGTCGACATCCTTCTGGCGGAGGCCCGGGTCACTCTCCCGCGCCGACGGAAGCCGGAAGCCCCGGCACCCGCATGCTCGACACCGGCCTGGCCGGTCTTCCCGCGCTCGAGCACTGACAAGGCCGGGGCTACGGCTACATGCCGAAGTGACTCTCGGCGCGCATGGCGAGGTGCCCGGCCAGTTCGTCGACGTCGATATCGCCGATGTCCTCGACTCCTTCGAGGTACGCGGTGAGCTCGCTGCGAAGGACAGTCGTCAGTGAGAAGTCATCGTCGTCCACGGCGGAGAGTCTGCCGGACACGGGCCGCGGTGCTCGGCACAATCCCGGAACGTGAGCAGACGACCGCCCCGGCGCCCTTGTTCCTGGGAGCCGCATCTGGACCTGGTCCCGCCCTCGCGGGCGTGGCTCTCGGAGGTTGCGGCGGCACTTGATGAAGTGGCTGCCGCAATGGGATTCCTCGAAGGACGCCCATGGTTCTCGATGCAGGAGTTGGAGGAGGACCCCGGACGCCGTCTGCACATCCACACGGCATGGACCCGCTTCCCCCTCCACGACGACGGCATCGTCGAGACCGAGATCGGCCCCATCCAGGAAGGCGATGGCATGTCGGTGTGGGGCTCGGGCGTGGTCCGCATCGGCGTCAACGGGCAGCGCGTGGAGCTCCTGGTACGCGGCGTCACCGCCGAGGGCGTCGCGGCCATGGCCGCCGCGTACATCAAGCACGCCGATGCCACGTACCGGGCGTAGACCACCGTCGGCCTACGCCCGGACAGCGGCGATCATGCCCAGTCGACGCCCAGCTTCCGCAGCGCGTCCAGCTGCTCCTGGGTGAGTTTGTCGCGCCTCGATTTGGTGTTCGAGACCCATACGCCGAGCTTCACGATCACCGGCTCGGTCTCGTCGGCGAACGCGATTTCTTCGCCGTGGGCTCTTGGTACGGGCCGGTGGGTGCCTTCCCGCTCGACCCACTGGGCGAGGGCTGCCAGGCCCCGCTGGAACGCCTGCTGTGCCTTGCCCGGGCCCTTCGCCGCGCGCGCGGTCGCCGGGGCGGGAGACGGTGCCTCGAGCGGCTTGATGCCCAGCGTGGACAGCCGCTCCTGCTGCTCGGGCAAGAGCCGCGCCCACGCGGCCGGCTGCTTCTGTTGCTGGAGCCACTTGCCGATGTCGTCGCCGTCCATCAGTACGCCAGGCTGGATCTCGGGCAGGCTGCCGTCGGCTTCGACCAGGTCCGCCAGGACGCGGTAGTGGCGTTGCCAGTCCAGCGGCCACGGGCAGTCCCAGTCCGGGTCGATCGCCGTGAGCTGTGCCGCGCGTACGGCGGCTCGTTCCGGGTCCTTGCCGAGGCCGTTCTTTGCTCCCTTCCGGCGGAGGTTGGCCATGTGCTGGCCGATGGGGACCATCGTCTCGCCCTCGCCCCAGACCGCGTCCTGGCGGGGGGCGAGGTGCCCGGTGGCCTGCCGGTAGGAGCGGAACGCGGCGAGTTTGGCCTCCCACGCTTCCTCGCCCGGCTCCCAGACCATCCCGGCCTCGGGGGCGTCGAGCAGTTCCTTGCGGTGGGGGTCGAGTTCGCCGGCGCGGAGCGTCTTGCGCTGCTGGTGCACCCATCGGCCCAGGGGGAAGTCCTTGGTGACGCCGACTTCGACCTCGGTGTCGTAGGGGACGGCGTACAGGCCGGTGATCTCGTTCTCCTTCCGCCAGCGCAGCAGGGCTTCGTAGCCCTCCAGCCACACCAGGGACTCCGGCCGGTATACCCGGGTGCGTAGGAAGGCCGCGATCGTCGCGGCGTCGCGGGGACTGGAGAAGTGCAGCAGGGCCGACTCGGCTGCGGCCTCGGTGTCGTCCTGTTCCTCGCCGTCGCCCTCGCCGCCGGCTCCGACGATGCGTCCGTCCTCATCGCGTCGGATGTGGACCTTGCGCTTGCCGCTGGTGAGGGCGCGGGAGGCGAGCTGCTCGACCAGGCGCTCGTCGTGGGAGCGCAGGCCCTGGAGGACGGCTACGAGGGGGCGGAAGCTGGCGCTGGCGACCATGTCGGTCGGGTCCTCGCCGGGCTGGAGGAAGACGGGCACGATGATGCGGGCGATCTTCGTGGTGCCGTCGCGGTTGGGCCGGAGTGCGCGGCCGATGTTCTGGACGATCTCGACCTGGGAGCCGCGGGTGTCGGCGAAGCAGATCGCCTCGACTCCACGCTCGCCGGTGATGTCGACGCCTTCCCCGAGGACCCGTACGGATGCGAGGAACGCGCGGTGCACGCGCCGGTTGTTGGCGTCGATGCCGTTGGCGAACTGGCGTAGGACCTCGCGTCGCTCGGAGACGAGGTGGTCGCCGCACAGCCATGCCGCCCACACGCGGTCCGGCGGGACGTGGCGGCCGGCCTCCAGCTCGTAGAACTCGGCGTCGATCGACGACGCGGGGAGCCGGTCTGCGGCGGCCAGGTCGTCGTCGGAGACATCGTTGAGGTACAGCTCGGCGGCGGTCTCCGGCAGCTTCTCCGCGAACGCGGCGGCCTCTTCCACCCGCTGGTGGAACGTCATCACGGTGCGCAGGTTCCACTTCGCGGAGTGCTCCAGGAGCGCGGTCTGCAGGAGCGCCATGCGCCGGCCCCGCAGCGCCTCGTCCGACTCCCCGAAGATCGGGGAGGGGTCGCGGATCTCCAGCACGTCGATTTCGAAGCCGGCGAGGATGCCCCGCTCGATCGCCTCCGAGAGGCCGAGCTCGGCCAGCCACGGCCCGTAGGTTTCCGAGTCCTGGCCCATCGACGCGATCTCCAGCTCCTGGCCGTCCGCGCCCCTCTGGGGCTGGGGAGCCGCCAGGATTCGCGGGGTCGCGGTCAGGTACAGCCGGAAGTCGGCGGGGATGCGGGCGTTGTCGTGGATCGCTGCCCACGGACGCCCGAGGTCACCGGCGGTGCCGTGGGCTTCGTCCACGATCGCGAGGTCGAAGCCGTCCATGCGCTGCCCGTACAGCCGCTCCCCGCCCGCCAGAGCGGATTCCAGCGGCCCGCGGACCTTCCCCTGCCCCATCGGTGCGTCGATGTCCTCGCGGTCCACGAGAGAGGCGTAGGTGGCGAACGCGACGACGGGTCCACTCCCGGCCCACAGGGCGAGCTGGATCGGGTTGGTGGTGGTGCGCACCCCGAGCTCGTTCAGCACGGGGTCGTTCTCCAGCGAGCAGACCGCGACCATGGGGGAGCGGTGCCCTACCAGCCGCCACGCCTGGGCGGTCTGTACCAGCAAGTCCAGGGTCGGCACGGTGACGAGGATCCGGCCGTGCGGGAACGACTCCAGGGCGCTCGCGGCAGCCATGATCGTCTTGCCGGAGCCGGTCGCGGACACGATCGTGCCCCGCGCCCCCTGGGAGGGCACGGATGACCTTGCAGGGAATCCCACCCACTTACGAAACGCCGACCGCTGATCCACCTGGTGTTTCTTGAGTCGAATCGCTGACATTGCTTGCCCCCCCGATGTCGGAATTCTAGTGGTCTTTTAGACGGCGGTGTGCGGGGTGCAAGTCCCACCGGCGTCGCTCCAGATCGACCCGCCCGCGCGATGCCAGCCGCCGGGCGTCCCGTCCGATTTCCCGCGTTTCCATCCCGGCAGGTCGTCCGGGTCGTAGTGGCCGGCCTCGCGCGTGCAGAGGATGACGTCACCGCTGGACATCTCCACCGTCCGCGCCGTGCACAGACCGCCGGCCTCGCCCAGCGCCTCCAGTACCCGGCGCCGCTGCGTGGTGTTCGGGTGCGTGCGGGGCAGCACGGTCTCCCGGACGAACCTCTCCAGCCGCACCAGGTCGGCCCGTTCACGCTGCCGCACGTTCGCGATATGTACGGCCAGCTCAGCAGCCCCGGCCGACCGGCCGCCGCGCCGCGCCCAGTCCCGGTCGGCGATGCCCACCAGGGCCTCGCTCACGGCCGTCACACCCGCGTGCCAGCCCTCCCTGAACTCTTCGCCGCTGGCGCCCGGGTACATATCGGGCTCCACGACCTCGCACTGCGCCCCGGCGACCGCTCTGGCCTCCAGCGCGGCCACCAGGTCGTCCGCCTCGCTCGTGGGAACGCCCTGCGCCTCCAGGAGCGCGAACAGCTTCAACCGGGCGTTCTCGCCCGCGGTCTGGTACTGCGTCACCCGGCGCACAGAATCGCTGCTCAGTGCGGGATCTGGTCCGGTAGATTCGTGGTGACCGGTCATCTGCGGCCGTTCCTCTCGGAATGTTGGAAGGTCTCCGGCTGGTTGGGGGGTGTCTGGTGTTTTCGCCAACGGTACATGCTGCATCATCCTGATGCACCCACTACACTAGAACCCGACACGAACGAGCGACCCCCACCCCTCCTAGCCAGCCCGGCCCGCGTCAGCGGGCCCCAATGGTTCTGGAGGCGCAGCCGGAGGGACCGTCAGGCGGGGGAGCGCAGCGGACCCGCCCCCCTCGGGCACGCAGTGCCCGAGCCCCACTCACTGGAGGCCCCACAGGCCGCAACTGACACCCCGGCAATCGCCCGGGGGCTGGCCGCATCGCGGCCGCCCCCGCCCCGGTCCCGCATCGCGGGCCGGCCCACTGGTTCCTGGAGCGCAGCGGAGGGGACCGCCCGCGCACCGCGCGGGCAAAGGGAGCGCAGCGACCGTCCCGCTTGCACATCGCGCAGCGATGTGGTACCCGCTCCGCGGGCGGGCCCCCACACACCCCAGTGGGGGCGGCTGCGGGGCCGCTAT
>NZ_JBFADG010000047.1:0-10810 GCF_040641275.1 Streptomyces sp. NPDC021096
CGGACGGGCTGGAAAATCCAGCCCGTCCGGCGATTGAGGACAGACCTCTGGAGACTTCGAAATGAGCGAGCCCACCACCATCCGTTACGAGCGGAGCGAGAGCGGCGTCGTCACCCTCGTCCTCGACGACCCGCAGCAGTCCGCCAACACCATGAACGACGCCTTCAAGGCCTCCCTCACCGCGGTCGCCGACCGCCTGGAGGCGGAGCGTCAAGCGGATCCGGCGTCCGTGCGCGGCGTCATCGTCACGTCCGCCAAGAAGACCTTCTTCGCCGGCGGCGACCTGCGCGAGCTGATCGCCGCCACCCCCGCCGACGCCGAGCGCGTCTTCGAGGCGGGCATGACGGTCAAGCGCGACCTGCGCCGCATCGAGACCCTCGGCGTGCCCGTCGTCGCCGCCGTCAACGGAGCGGCCCTCGGGGGCGGCTACGAGATCGCCCTCGCCTGTCACCACCGCGTCGCCCTCGACGCGCCCGGCTCGAAGATCGGCCTGCCCGAGGTCACCCTCGGCCTGCTGCCCGGGGGCGGCGGCGTCACCCGCACCGTACGGCTGCTCGGCATCACCGACGCACTGCTGAAGGTGCTGCTCCAGGGCACCCAGTACGACCCGCACCGCGCCCTGGAGGCCGGGCTCGTGCACGAGGTGGCGGCCGACCCGGAGGAGCTGCTGGCCAAGGCGCACGCGTTCATCGAGGCCAACCCGAGCTCGCAGCAGCCGTGGGACGCCAAGGGGTACAAGATCCCCGGCGGCACCCCGGCCAGCCCGCGCTTCGCCGCCAACCTGCCGGCGTTCCCGGCCACCCTGAAGAAGCAGACCGGCGGCGCCCCCTACCCGGCGCCCCGCAACATCCTGGCCGCCGCCGTCGAGGGCTCGCAGGTCGACTTCGAGACCGCGCAGGTCATCGAGGCCCGCTACTTCACCGAGCTGGTCACCGGGCAGACCGCCAAGAACATGATCCAGGCGTTCTTCTTCGACCTGCAGGCCGTCAACTCCGGCGCCAGCCGCCCCCAGGGCATCGAGCGCCGCACCGTACGCAAGGTCGCGGTGCTCGGCGCGGGCATGATGGGCGCGGGCATCGCCTACTCCTGCGCGCGGGCCGGCATCGACGTCGTCCTCAAGGACGTCTCCCTGGAGAACGCCCGCAAGGGCAAGGCCTACTCCGAGGGCCTGCTCGCCAAGGCGCTGGCCAAGGGCCGTACGACGGAGGAGAAGCGCGACGCGCTCCTCGCCCGCATCACCCCGACCGCCGACGCCGCCGACCTGGCGGGCTGCGACGCCGTCATCGAGGCCGTCTTCGAGGACCCGGCGCTCAAGCACAAGGTGTTCCAGGAGATCCAGCACGTCGTCGAGCCGGACGCCCTGCTGTGCTCCAACACCTCCACCCTGCCCATCACCCTGCTCGCCGAGGGCGTCGAGCGGCGCACCGACTTCGTCGGGCTGCACTTCTTCTCGCCCGTCGACAAGATGCCGCTGGTGGAGATCATCAAGGGGGAGCGGACCGGTGACGAGGCCCTGGCCCGCGCCTTCGACCTGGTCCGGCAGCTGCGCAAGACCCCCGTCGTCGTCAACGACTCGCGCGGCTTCTTCACCTCGCGCGTCATCGGGCGGTTCATCAACGAGGGCGTCGCGATGATCGGCGAGGGCGTTCCCGCCGCCTCCGTGGAGCAGGCCGCCGCCCAGGCCGGCTATCCCGCCAAGGTCCTCTCCCTGATGGACGAGCTGACCCTCACCCTGCCCCGGAAGATCCGCGAGGAGAGCAGGCGCGCGGTCGAGGAGGCCGGCGGCACCTGGACCCCGCACCCCGCCGACGCGGTCATCGACCGCATGGTGGAGGAGTTCGGGCGCACGGGCCGCAGCGGCGGGGCCGGGTTCTACGACTACGTGGACGGCAAGCGGGCCGGTCTGTGGCCCGGGCTGGCCGAGCACTTCGGTACGGGGAACGGGCAGATCCCGTTCACGGACATGAAGGAGCGCATGCTCTTCTCCGAGGCGCTGGACACGGTCCGCTGCCTGGAGGAGGGCGTGCTGACCTCGGTCGCCGACGCCAACATCGGCTCGATCCTCGGCATCGGCTTCCCCGGCTGGACCGGCGGTGTGCTGCAGTACATCAACGGCTACGAGGGCGGCCTGCCCGGCTTCGCGGCGCGCGCCCGCGAGCTGCAGGCCGCGTACGGCGAGCGGTTCGCGCCGCCCGCGCTGCTGCTGGAGAAGGCGGAGAAGGGCGAGACCTTCACCGACTGACCCGGGCAGGCCCGCGGCGTACGGGGGCGGGCCGCTCAGCCCCCGTACGTCGCCCGCAGCTCCTGCTTGAGCGAGCGCTGGAACGCGGTGACCAGCGCCTGCACCACCAGCGGCTGCATATGGGCCGAGAGCGACTTCATGGCCTCCACCTGCGCCGGGTCGCTCTCCTGCTCGCGGTAGGGCCCCCACACCTCGTCGTGGAAGAGCCGCGTCAGCTCCCGGGCCGTCGAACGGGCGTGCTCCAGCAGGACCGTACGGGCCGCCAGGATCGTCTCCAGGGCGATCGGTACGTCCAGCAGCTGCACCCCCAGCCCCAGCAGCCCCGGGTCCACCCGGAAGGCGGCGCCGCCCCCGGCGTCCTCGGCGCGCTCCAGGACGTTCATCGCGGCGAGCCGGTCGATGTCCTCCTCGGACAGGTGCCGGCCCGCCCGCCGCTCCAGCTGGGCCCGGGTGGCCTCCTCGGCCTCGTCGGGCGTCCAGGAGGCCACCAGGGCGCGGTGAATGGCCAGGTCGTGCGCGCTGAGGTCCTCCGGCAGGCGCCGCACGTAGCGTTCGATGGCGGCCAGCGTCAGCCCCTGGTGCTGCAGCTCCTCGATCAGGGCCAGCCGCGAGAGGTGGTCCGGGCCGTACCGGCCGACCCTGCGCGCTCCTATCGCCGGCGGGGGCAGCAGGCCCCGCGTGCCGTAGAAGCGCACCGTGCGGACGGTCACGCCGGCGCGGGCGGCCAACTCGTCGACCGTGAGGCCCGTTTCCGCAGTGTCCGCGGCGTTCCCGGCGGAGGTGTCCATCAGCGGTGCCTCGCTCTCTGTCGCGCCCTTCGGCCCAACAGTATTGCTGTGCCACCACCCCTGTGAAACCCTCGCCGGCCCGGCACGCGCGGGAAGGGCCCGTCGTCGTCGGACGACGGGCCCTTGCGCGGTGGGGGTCAGTGCCGGTGGGCGCTCTGCGCGTCCTGGATCTTCTTCCAGGACTTGGGCGCGGCGGTCTTGCCGGTCAGGGACCGGGCCGGCTTGCCGTCCTTGACGGCCGTCCCGATGCCGTCCTTCGCGGCCACGGCGGCGCTCGGCTTGCTGTCGGTGAACAGCCAGGTGTCGAAGAGCTTCTGCAGCGGCTTGCCGGAGGTCTTCTCCGCGAACTTCACGAAGTCCTGCACCGAGCTGTTGCCGAACTTCTTCTCGGTCGTCCACTGCTTGACGATCGAGAAGAAGGCCTTGTCGCCGACCTTGTTGCGCAGCGCCTGCAGGGCGATCGCCCCGCGCTGGTAGACGGCGCTGTGGAACTGGTTGTCCGCGCCCGGGTCACCCGGCTTGACCTTCCAGAAGGCGTTGTCCGCCGGGATGGTGTCGTAGATGTAGTTCGCGAGCTCCTGCCCGGTGCCCTCGCCCTCCTTCTCCGACCACAGCCACTGCGCGTAGGTGGCGAAGCCCTCGTTGACCCAGATGTCGCGCCAGTCCTTCACCGAGACGCTGTCACCGAACCACTGGTGGGCCAGCTCGTGGACGACCAGCGAGGCGTTCGAGCCGTTGGCGAAGCCGGAGGGGCTGTAGTACGGCCGGGTCTGGGTCTCCAGCGCGTAGCCGGTCTTCACGTTCGGCACGTAGCCGCCGATGGCGTTGAACGGGTACGGGCCGAAGACCGTGCTCTCCCAGTCGATGATCTCGGTGGTGCGCCCGACGCTGGCCTTGGCCGAGGCGAGGTTGTCGCCGAGGTCCTTGCTGTAGGCGTTGAGGACCGGCAGGCCGGCGGCCGTCTTGTCGGTGGTGATGTCGAACTTGCCGATCGCCAGCGTGGCCAGATAGCTGGCCTGCGGCTTGGTCGAGCGCCAGTTGTAGCGCGTCCAGCCCAGCTTGGAGCTCTGCGACTTCAGCTCGCCGTTGCTGACCGTCTGCAGCCCGTCCGGCACCGACACCGAGATGTCGTACGTGGCCTTGTCGGTCGGGTGGTCGTTGCTGGGGAACCACCAGACCGCCGACTCCGGCTCGTTGGCCACGACCGCCCCGTCCGGGGTGCGCTGCCAGGCGGAGTAGCCGCCGATCTGCACCTGGGAGGGCACGCCGCTGTAGCGGACGACGACGGTGATCTCCCGGCCCTTCTCCAGGGCGGAGGACGGCGTGATCTCCAGCTCGTGGTCGCCGGTCTTGGCGAACGCGGCCTTGTTGCCGTTGATCAGCACCTCGCTGACGTTCAGCGCGAAGTCCAGGTTGAAGCGCGACAGCGCCTGCGTGGTGGTGGCGGTCAGCGTCGCCGTGCCCTCCAGCTTGTCCGACGTGGGCTGGTACTTCAGCCTCAAGTCGTAGTGGGAGACGTCGTATCCGCCGTTCCCGGAGGTCGGGTAGTAGGAGTCTCCGGCACCCGGCGCGCCGGGCGTGGCGTCGGCAGCCGATGCCGGGATCGCCAGCAGCATGAAGGCGGCGGCCGCGCTCGGAACGATGAGTCTGTGACGCACGAGTCACTCCAACTCGTAGGGGGCGAAAGATCAATCGCAGCCTATGTACTCATTGCCGATGCGGCTATGTCCATGGTGCATTCCGACATGTGATCGACATGCGCCCGTCATGACGGCCATCCACGTCAACTTCAGGACCCCCGTCTACCCCCTTCTGCCCAGGAGTTGACCGCGCTACCGTCCGGCCGTGCCCATACGCGCGGGGAAGGCCCGCATACCCTGGACCGAGTCCGTACTGGCGGCCCTGGCCGCCCTGATGGCCGTTCTCCTGACGGCGCCGGGCGCCGCCCACGCCGCCCCCGCCCCGGGCGGCGCGAGGACGCCGGGCGAGAGCAGACCCGTCTACTCCTACGACCGTGCCGTCCGTGAATCCGTCTGGGTGGACACCCGGCTCGACGGCGACGGCGACGGGCGCACCGACCGCGTCGCCGTCGACGTCATCCGCCCCCGGGAAGCCGCCGAGCAGGGCCTGAAGGTGCCCGTCATCATGGACGCCAGCCCGTACTACTCCTGCTGCGGGCGCGGCAACGAGAGCCAGAAGAAGACCTACGACGCCCAGGGGAACCCCGTTCAATTCCCCTTGTACTACGACAATTTCTTTGTGCCGCGCGGCTACGCCGTCGTCCTGGTCGACCTCGCCGGAACCAACCGCTCCGACGGCTGCGTCGACGTCGGCGGCCGCTCCGACATCCAGTCCGCCAAGGCCGTCGTCGACTGGCTGAACGGCCGCGCCCAGGGCTACGCCTCCCGCACCGGCACGACGAGGACCACCGCCGACTGGACCACCGGAGCCGTCGGCATGATCGGCAAGAGCTACGACGGCACCGTCGCCAACGGCGTCGCCGCCACCGGCGTCGAGGGCTTGAAGACCATCGTCCCCATCGGGGCCATCAGCTCCTGGTACGACTACTACTTCGCCCAGGGTGCGGCCCTCTTCGGCAGCGGCCCCGACGGCCTCGCGGACCGCGTCGAGAGCCCCGGGGCACGCGGCCGCTGCCAGGCCGTACAGCGCCGGCTCGTCGAAGGCGCGCCCCGCAACGGCGACTGGACGCCCCTGTGGGACGAGCGCGACTACGTCAAGGACGCGCACAAGGTGCGCGCCAGCGTCCTGGCCGTCCACGGCATGCAGGACCTCAACGTCCGCACCAAGCACTTCGGCCAGTGGTGGGACGCCCTCGCCGAACAGGGCGTGGAGCGCAAGGTCTGGCTGTCCCAGGCCGGGCACGTCGACCCCTTCGACTTCCGCCGCGACGCCTGGGTGCGCACCCTGCACCGCTGGTTCGACCACTACCTCCTCGGCTACGCCAACGGCATCGAGCGCGAGCCCATGGCCGACGTCGAACGCGCCCCCGACCAGTGGTCCACCGACCGCCTCTGGCCGCCCCGCACGACCCGCGCAACCACCCTGCGCCCGGCCGCCGGCCCGCTGCCCGGCGTCGGCACGCTGGGCACCGAGCCCGCACCCGCCGGCGCGACGGAGTCCTTCACCGACGACCCGAAGCAGAACGAGAGCGACTGGTCCGCCCACATCGACCGGACGACACCGGCCAAGGCCGGCTTCACCACCCGCCCCCTGACGCGCGACCTGCGGCTGTCGGGCTCGTCGACGGTCCGGCTGACCCTCACCCCGTCCACCGCCTCCGCGCACGTCTCGGCCGTCCTCGTCGACCTCGGCCCGGCCGCCGTCCGCGACTACGCCGACGCGGGCGAGGGCATCCGCACCCTCGCCGACCGCACCTGCTGGGGCAGCGGCACCACCGCCGACACCGGCTGCTTCAAACGGACCGAGGCGGACGTGGAGAACGTCGCCCATACCGTCGTCAGCCGCGGCTGGGCCGACCTGGGCCACGCCGCCGACCCCTCCCACGGCGGCCCGCTCACTCCCGGCACGCCCTACACCGTCACCCTCGACCTCGCCGCCACCGACCACGTCGTCCCGGCGGGCCACCGCCTGGCCCTCATCGTGGCCGGCACGGACGGCGGCCTGGTCGAACCGGCCTCCACCACCCCACGCCTGACGATCGACCTGCGCCGCACCGCCGCGAGCCTCCCGCTCGTCGGCGGCCCCGCGGCCTTCGCCCGGGCGACGCGGGACGCCCGCCCGCACGACCGTGACGACACCCCGCGCCCCGGCCTGCGCGTACCCGTCCCGCTGCACTTGCCCTGAGCGGCGTGGGCTCCCCCTGCCGTAAGGGGGAGCCCCACCGTGCTCAGCCCTCGGCCAGGTCCGCGACGTCCAGCGCGCAGCCCCACGAGACCGTGATCCCGGCCCCGCCGTGACCGTAGTTGTGCACCACCCGCGCCCCGCCCGGCAGCCGCTCGGCCTCCAGCCGCACCCGCGATCGCGCCGGGCGCAGCCCCACGCGGTGCGCCAGGACACGGGCCTGGCCCAGCCGGGGGAAGACCCTCGAACACCGGCCGATGATCGCCTGGGCCGTGCAGGGCGAGGGCGTACGGTCCCACTCGTGCTCGCGGGCGGTGCCGCCGAGGACGACCCCGTACGGCTGCGGCAGTACGTACAGCGTGTCCGCCCGGCCGTCGGCGACGACCGTGAACCACTCGTCGATCCCCGGGTCCTCGACCACCACCAGCTGGCCCCGCACCGGGTGGACCGCGGGGTCGGGGACCAGGTCCCGGGCGCCCAGCCCCGAGCAGTTGACCACCGTCCGCGCCGCCTCGGCCGCCTGTGCCAGCGTGGAGAGCGGGCGGACGGTGACCGTGCCGCCCGCCGCCGCCAGCCGGCGCTGCAGATAGGCCAGGTGCGTCGCCATGTCCAGCAGCGGCACGCGGGCCCGCACCCCGCGCTCGTACCCGCGCGGCAACTCGCCCGGCCCCGCGGCCCGCAGTCCGGCCACCCCGGCCGCCCACGCCCCCAACGCCTGCGGCACCGCCCCGGCGTGCGTACCGTCGACCATGCGCACCCCGGTCTCCGCGGGCCGCCCGGCCAGCCCCGCCATGACCGCCAGCGAGCGCAGCGCCCAGCGGCCGACCGCCTCCAGCGGCTCGATCCGATACGGCCACCACAGGCCCCCGGCCAACGCCGACGTGGTCCGCGAGGACGGCGAGCGGGTCCACACCTCGACCGCGCGCCCCCGCTCCGCCAGCACGATCGCGCTGGTCAGACCGGTGACCCCGGCACCGACAACGATCACATCGCTTGCCATGCGCCGACGGTACAACCGAAAACACCGCCGCCGGGCTCGAAGCGGCACACACGGGGGAATACTGCGTGCATGGCGGTGGAGTACGCGACCTTCGCGCTGGCGCCGGCGGCGCACGCCGGGGACGAAGTCCCCAGGGAGCCCCCGGACTTCGTGGTGGACGGCACCCCCCTGCTGCTGCGCCTGGCCGGCGCGGGCGCCCTCCCGCCACCCGTCGCGCAGCGCGGGCCGGCCCCGACCGCCGCACGGGTACGGGCACTGCTCCCACCGGACGGCCCCGGCGGACGCCAGGTGATCTACGCCTGCCCCCAGTGCGAGGAGCCGGCGGGCGCCGTGGACGAGCCCTCGCGCCGTGCGGACGCACAAGCGCACCACCCGGCGGGTTGCGAGGTGATCAGCGCCGTCGTCGAGAGCGACCGCACGGACGTCGTCTGGCGGGACTTCGCCCGGCAGACCGGGCCGCCGGCGGACCCCGCCTGCCACGGCTACCCGGGAATCGGGCCCTTCCGCTTCCGCGCGGAGGAGTACCGTGCCGTCCTGCGCCGGCTCCTCGCCGGCCTCTCCCCGGCGGCCCGTCCCCGGCGCGTCCTTCTCGTCGGCCCGCGCGTCGCCCTCTTCGCCCGGCTCGCGGCCACCCTGCGCACCCTCGGTACGGGCGCCGACATCAGCCGCGACGCGGTGCGCGCGCACCCGGACGAGATACGGACCTACGGCGCCGTGGCCTTCGACCCCGCGGTCGGCGAGGAGGAGCGGGCCGCGGTGCGCGCCGCGTTCGCGGCCGCCGGCCACGACGCCGGCTTCGTCGAGGCACCCGCCCCGCTCCTGGCGGTGCTCGTCGCCCAGGTCGAGCAGGCGCTGCAGCCCCCGCCGGACGGCCGGCGCCGCCTGACCGGCCTCGCGGCGGCCGCGGGCGAGGCCCGCCTGGAGGTCGCGGCGGCCTGCCGGGTGCGGCTCACGGGCTACGGCAGGGGGCCCCTGCGGCGGCCCCGGGTCCGCGAGCTCTTCGACGACGGACTGGAGCCCGGCCCGCACCGCGTGCCGCTCGGGGCCCGCCTGGCCTTCGTCGTGGCCCGCACCTACGGCGAGGTGCTGGTCGCCAGGGTGGCCGGCTGAGGGAAAACCGGTTTCGGCGGCCCCCGGCCCAGCGGCTACAGTCGTGGTCTCATGAGTGCCACCCTCGTCGCCAAGGACCTCGCCGCCGGACACGGCGACCGCACCCTCTTCTCCGGGCTCGACCTCGTCGTCGCGCCCGGTGAGGTCATCGGTCTCGTCGGAGCCAACGGCGCCGGGAAGTCCACCCTGCTGCGCCTGCTCGCCGGCCTCGCCACGCCGGACGAGGGCACCCTGCGGCTCAGCCCGCCGGCCGCGACGGTCGGCCACCTGCCGCAGGAGCCCGAGCGCCGGGAGGGCGAGACCGTACGCGCCTTCCTCGCCCGCCGCACCGGCGTCACCGCCGCGCAGGCCGCCCTCGACGCCGCCACCCAGGGGCTCGTCGACGGCACGCCCGGCGCCGACGACGCCTACGCCGTCGCCCTCGAGCGCTGGCTCGACCTCGGCGGCGCCGACCTCGACGAGCGCGCGGAGGAGGTCGTCGGCTCCCTCGGCCTCACCGTCGGCCTGGACCGGCCCATGACCGGCCTCTCCGGCGGCCAGGCCGCCCGCGCCGGCCTCGCCTCGCTGCTGCTCAGCCGCTACGACGTCTTCCTCCTCGACGAGCCCACCAACGACCTCGACCTGGACGGGCTGGCCAGGCTGGAGGACTTCGTCACCGGGCTGCGCGCCGGCACGGTCCTGGTCAGCCACGACCGCGAGTTCCTCGCCCGCACGGTCGACAAGGTCCTCGAACTCGACCTCGCCCAGCAGCAGGTCAACCTCTACGGCGGCGGCTACGCCGCCTACCTGGAGGAGCGCGAGACCGCGCGCCGCCACGCCCGCGAGGCCTACGAGGAGTACGCCGACACCCGCTCCTCCCTGGAGGCCCGCGCCCGCACCCAGCGGAACTGGATGGAGAAGGGCGTCCGCAACGCCCGCCGCAAGTCCACCGACAACGACAAGATCGGCCGCAAGCTCCGCGCCGAGTCGACCGAGAAGCAGGCCGCCAAGGCCCGCCAGACCGAGCGCCTCATCGAGCGGCTCGACGTCGTCGAGGAGCCCCGCAAGGAGTGGGAGCTGCGCATGGAGATCGCCGCCGCGCCCCGCTCGGGCGCGGTCGTGGCGACGCTGCGCGGCGCGGTGGTACGGCGCGGAGCCTTCACACTGGGCCCCGTCGACCTGCAGATCGACTGGGCCGACCGGGTCGCCGTCACCGGCGCCAACGGCTCGGGCAAGTCCACCCTCCTCGCCGCCCTGCTGGGCCGGCTGACCCCGGACGAGGGCAGCGCCGCGCTGGGCCCGGGCGTCGTCGTCGGCGAGGTCGACCAGGCACGGGCCCTGTTCTTCGGCGACGAGGCGCTGCTGGACGCCTTCGGAGCGGCGGTCCCCGAGCTGCCCCCGGCGGAAGTCCGCACCCTCCTGGCGAAGTTCGGCCTCAAGGCCGCCCACGTCCTGCGCCCGGCCGCCACCCTCTCACCGGGCGAGCGCACCCGCGCCGCGCTCGCCCTCCTCCAGGCCAGGGGCGTCAACCTGCTCGTCCTGGACGAGCCCACCAACCATCTCGACCTGCCGGCGATCGAACAGCTGGAGTCGGCGCTGGCCTCGTACAACGGCACGCTGCTGCTGGTGACGCACGACCGCCGCATGCTCGACGCTGTCGCGACGACCCGGCGCCTCGAGGTGACCGAGGGCTGCGTTACCGAACGCTGACTTCTGGGGGCGAGCCCCCAGACCCCCGGACCGCGCTGCGCGCGGTGTCCTCAAACGCCGGACGGGCTGGATCTTCCGCCGGTTCCGGGCGACAAAATCAGCCCGTCCGGCGTTTGAGGACCGGGGTCCGGGGCGGGGCCCCGGGTACGGGAAGGGGCG
>NZ_JBFADG010000048.1:0-9131 GCF_040641275.1 Streptomyces sp. NPDC021096
GAACAGCGCCACCTCGACCGCGAACAACGCAGGCTGCGTAAACCCGGTCTCGCTCAGCGCACCGGCGTCATCGCCGAACAGCACCTCCCGCAGCGAGCCGTCCATCCGCTCCAGCACCGCATCCAGCGCCTGAGCAAACACCGGGAACCGGCCGTACAACTCACGACCCATCCCCACCCGCTGCGAACCTTGACCCGAGAACAACACCGCCAACGACCGGCCGGTCGAAGCCCTGCCCCGAGCCACCTCGGTCACCGCATCAACACCCGCATCGGTACCGGCATCAGCACCGGCCAGCAGCACCGCACGGTGCGCGAACGTCGACCGGCCCGTCGCCAGGGAGAAGCCCACATCGGCCGGGGACAGCCCCTCCAACGCCGACACCCGCTCCAGCTGCTCCGCCAGCGCATCCTCGGACTTCGCCGACACCAGCCACGGCACCACGGCAGGCGCTACCGCAGGCGACGGGGTCTGTGACGCTGCGGGCTGCTGCTCAGCAGCGGCCTCGCCCGGGCTCGCCTGCTCCACGATCACATGCGCGTTCGTCCCACTGATGCCGAACGACGACACACCCGCGCGCCACGGCCGGTCCACCTCGGGCCAGGCCCGCGGCTCCGTCAGCAGCTCCACCGCGCCGGCCGACCAGTCCACGTGCGACGACGGCGCTGCCACGTGCAGCGTCTCCGGCAGCACGCCTTCCCGCATCGCCATGACCATCTTGATCACACCGGCGACACCGGCCGCGGCCTGCGTGTGGCCGAGGTTCGACTTGACCGAGCCCAGCAGCAACGGCCGCTCGGGGTCGCGGTCCTGCCCGTACGTGGCCAGCAGGGCCTGGGCCTCGATCGGGTCGCCGAGCGGCGTGCCCGTACCGTGCCCTTCGACGACGTCCACGTCCGACGCGGCGAGTCCGGCCGCGCGCAGGGCCCGTCGGATCACCCGCTGTTGCGAGGGGCCGTTCGGGGCGGTGAAGCCGTTGGACGCGCCGTCCTGGTTGACCGCGGACCCGCGCACCACGGCCAGGACCTGGTGGCCCCTGCGGCGGGCGTCCGACAGCCGTTCCAGGACGAGCATGCCGACGCCCTCGGACCAGCCCGTGCCGTCGGCGGCGTCCGAGAAGGCCTTGCACCGCCCGTCGGACGCCAGGCCGCCCTGGCGGCTGAACTCCATCAGGGAGCCCGGGGTGGACATGACGTTGACGCCGCCGGCGAGTGCCAGCGAGCACTCGCCGGACCGCAGGGCCTGCGCCGCCATGTGGAGGGCCACCAGGGACGAGGAGCATGCCGTGTCCACGGTCACCGCCGGGCCCTCCAGGCCCAGGGTGTAGGAGAGCCGGCCGGAGGTGGCGCTGGCGGCGATGCCCGTGCCGATGTCGCCGGTGGCGTCTGCCAGGGACCGGACGAGGAGGTAGGCGTAGTCCTGGCCGTTGGTGCCGACGAAGACGCCGGTCTGGCTGCCGCGCAGCGACACCGGGTCGATTCCTGCGCGCTCGAACGCCTCCCAGGACGTTTCCAGCAGCAGGCGCTGCTGCGGGTCCATCGACACGGCTTCGCGCGGCGAGATGCCGAAGAAGTCGGCGTCGAAGTCCGCGACGCAGTCGAGGAATCCGCCCTTCTGGCTGACGCGGTTGCCGCGCTGGTCGACGCCGGCGTCCCGTAGGGCGTCGAGGTCCCAGCCGCGGTCCGCCGGGAACCCGGCGATGGCGTCCGTTCCGGATGCCACCAGGTCCCAGAGGGCCTCGGGCGAGTTCACCCCGCCCGGGTAGCGGCAGCTCATCGCCACGATGGCAATGGGCTCCGTGGCCGCGGCGACGAGCTTGTGGTTCTGGCGCCGCAGCCGTTCGGTCTCCTTCATCGAGGACCTGAGTGCTTCGACGACTTTCTCGCTAGGCGTGGTCATTGTCAGCTCCGTCGGTCCCGCTGTCGGTCAGGGAGTTGCCGTTCAGTGCGGCCCGTACGAGGTCGTCGACGCCCATGGCGTCGATGGACTCGTCGTACGCGGCCTCGGTGCCCTCGCCGTCGCCGGCTGCGCTGTCGCTGCCCGCCCGCGTGCGGTCGGCGAGCTTCAGCAGCGGCTCCAGCACGCCGATCTCCCGCAGCTGGGCGATGGAGATTCCGGCCAGCAGCGACCGGATGCCGGCCTGGTCCACGTCGTCGGCGTCGAGCGCGTCCTCGTCGCCGTCCCGGTCGTTCCGGGCGCCGCCCGGTACGAGCTGGTCCAGCATGTGTCCGGCGAGGTCGAGCGGCGTCGGGTGGTCGAACACGAGGGTGGCGGGCAGGCTCAGTCCGGTGGCGCCGTTGAGCTGGTTGCGCAGCTCGACGGAGCTGAGGGAGTCGAACCCGAGGTCCCTGAACGCCCGGTCGGCGCCGACCGCGTCCACGTCGCTGTGGCCCAGTACTTCCGCGACCCGGGCACGCACGATGTCGAGGACGGCCGCGGAGCACTGTGCGGCCGGCAGGCCGGCCAGCTTCTCGCGCAGGGCGGGGCCGGCCGTTTCGGCGTCCGGCGCGGCGGTGCCGGCAGTGGCCGGCTGCGCGGGGGCCGGCAGCTCGGCCAGCAGGCGGCTGGGCCTGACGGTGGTGAAGGCCCGGACGAACTGCCCCGGCTCGACGTCGGCGACGACCGTGGTGGCGTCGGCGCTCATGACCACCTGGCGCAGCGCGGTGACGGCCAGGTCCGGGTCCAGCGGCCGGATGCCGGTGCGCTGGGCCAGGACGACGGCCCGGCTGTCGGCGGCCATGCCGCCCCCGCCCCAGGCGCCCCAGGCGATCGAGGTGGCGGCGAGGCCGTGGGCGCGCCGGTGTTCGGCCAGCGCGTCCAGGATGGCGTTCGCGGCGGCGTAGTTGGCCTGGCCGGGGTTGCCCACCGCCGCGGAGGCGGAGGAGAACAGGGCGAACACCGACAGGTCCAGGTTCCTGGTCAGTTCGTCCAGGAGGAGTGCCGAGGCGACCTTCGCGTGGAACACCGACTCGAAGCGTTCCGGAGTCAGGCTGTCCAGCACACCGTCGTCCAGCACGCCCGCCGCGTGGACGACGCCGGTCAGGGGCGCTTCCTGCGGTATGGCGGCGAGGACGGCGGTCAGCGCCTCCCGGTCGGCCGCGTCGCAGGCCGTGATCGTGGCCTGGGCGCCCAGTGCGGCGAGTTCGTCGCGCAGTTCCCGTGCGCCGGGGGCGTCGGGGCCGCGGCGGCTGAGCAGCACCAGATGGCGGGCGCCGGCGGTGGCCAGTCGGCGGGCGACCTGTGCGCCCAGGGCGCCGGTGCCGCCGGTGACCAGCACGGTGCCGGCCGGGTCCCAGGTGCGTACCGGCTGTCCGCCCGGTACGGGCACCAGGCGGCGGCCGAAGAGGGCCGCGGGCCGCACCGCCATCTGGTCCTCGCCGTCGGGGTCGGCGAGGGCTGCGGTGAACCGGGCGCCGGAGCGCTCGTCCATGGCCTCGGGCAGGTCGATCAGGCCGCCCCAGCGCTGCGGGTACTCCAGTGCGGCGACCCGGCCCAGGCCCCAGACGCCGGCCTGTGCCAGTCCCGGTACGGACTCGGAGCCCGACACCGCGACCGCGGCGCGGGTGACGCACCACAGGGGTGCCGCGATGCCGGCGTCGCCGAGGGCCTGTACCAGTGTGGTGGTCAGGGCCAGACCGGCGGGCACGCCGTTCGCGTCGGACGTCGTGTCGAGGGCGAGGAGGGAGACCACGCCGGTGAACCGGCTGCCGCCGTCGGTGTGCTCGCGCAGCCGCTCGGCGAGGGCCTCGCGCTTGGGGTCGGCCACGTCGATGCACACGGTGTCGGTGCCCAGGAGGGCGACGACGTCCTTCACCCAGGCCTGGTCGGTGTGGACCGCGGGGACCACGGCGAGCCAGGTGCCGGTCAGGGCGGTGGTGCGTGCCCTGCTCAGCGGCTTCCAGGTGACCAGCTGGCGCCATCCGTCCACGGTGGCCTGGTCGCTGCGCCGGCCGCGCCAGTCGTTCAGGGCCGGGAGCACCTTGGACAGGGAGTCGCTGTCGACGTTCAGGGTGGCGGCCAGGGTGTCGAATTCCTCGCCCTGGATCGCGGACCAGAACGCGGCGTCCTCGTGGCTCGCGACGGGTGCCGTGGAGGGCTTCGTCTCGGGCCAGAACCGCTGGCGCTGGAACGCGTAGGTGGGCAGGTCGACCCGGCTCGCCCCGGTCCCGGCGAAGAAGCCGGACCAGCGCGGGCTCATGCCGTTGACATGCAGGCGGGCCATGGCCGTGACGATCGAGGCTTCCTCACCGCGGTCCTTGCGCAGTGCCGGTACGGTCACCGCCTGCGGGAAGGCGCCGTCGAGGGTCTCCTGGGCCATCGCGCACAGGACGCCGTCGGGGCCGATCTCCACGAATCGCGTCACGCCGCGCTCGGCGAGGGTGCGTACGCCGTCGCCGAAGCGCACGGCCCGGCGGATGTGGTCGACCCAGTAGGCGGGGTCGCACACCTGCTCCGCGGTGGCCGTTGCACCGGTCAGGTTCGACACGAGCGGCAGGGTCGGCGCAGCGTACGACACGCTACGAGCGACCTGCCCGAAGTCCTCAAGCATGGCGTCCATATGCGGTGAGTGAAATGCATGGCTCACCCGCAAACGCCTAGTCTTTCGTCCTGCGGCGTCGAAACCTTCGCTGATGCGCAGCACGGCGGCTTCGTCGCCGGCGATGACGACGGCGTTCGGGCCGTTGACGGCGGCGATGGAGACGCCTTCGGTCAGGCGCTCGGTCACCTCGTCCTCGGTGGCCTGGAGGGCGACCATCGCGCCGCCCGTGGGCAGTGCCTGCATCAGGCGGGCGCGTGCCGCCACGAGGGTGCACGCGTCCTCGAGGGTGAGGACGCCGGCCACGTGGGCGGCCGCGAGTTCACCGATGGAGTGTCCGGCCACGAAGTCCGGGCGCATGCCCCAGGACTCCACCAGCCGGAAGAGGGCCACCTCGATGGCGAACAGCGCGGGCTGGGTGAATCCGGTCTGGTTCAGCAGCTCCTCGTCGCCGGAGATCACCTCTCGCAGCGGTCGGTCCAGTTCGAGGTCGAAGCGCGCCAGGACGGCGTCCAGCGCCTCGGCGAAGACCGGGTAGCGGCCGTACAACTCCTGGCCCATGCCCAGTCGTTGCGAGCCCTGGCCCGAGAAGAGGAACGCCGTCTTTCCGCCCGGTACGGCCCGGCCCTGGACGACCTGCGGGGTGCCGCGGCCGGCGGCGAGCGCCGCCAGGCCCTTGAGTAGCTCGTCGTGGTCGCCCGCCAGGACCGTGGCCCGGTGCTCGAAGGTCGAGCGGGTCGTGGCCAGGGAGTGGGCGAGGTCGGCGACCGCCAGGTCGGGGTGTGCCGTCACGTACGACAGCAGCTGGGCCGCCTGGTTCCGTACGGCGTCCGGCGTGACGGCGGACACCGGCACGGGGACCGGGAGGGGGGTGTGCCGCTGCGTGCCGGTGTCGGCCGGCAGGGCTCCTTCCCCGGCGGAGGGAGCTTCCCCGGTGGACGGGGCTTCCCCGGTGGACGGGGCTTGTTCGAGGATCACGTGCGAGTTGGTGCCGCTGGCGCCGAAGGCGGAGATTCCGGCCCGGCGCGGGCGGCCGGTCTGCGGCCATCCTGTCTCTTCGGTGAGCAGCTCGACCGCGCCGGCCGACCAGTCGACGTGGGTCGACGGCCGGTCGATGTGCAGGGTCCTGGGCAGGACGCCGTGCCGCATCGCCATGACCATCTTGATGACGCCCGCGACGCCCGCCGCGGCCTGCGTGTGACCGATGTTGGACTTGACCGAGCCCAGCAGCAGCGGCCGCTCGCGGTCCCGTCCGTAGGTGGACAGCAGTGCCTGGGCCTCGATCGGGTCGCCGAGGGTGGTGCCCGTGCCGTGGGCCTCGACCGCGTCCACGTCCACCGGCGACAGGCCGGCGTTGGTCAGGGCGCGTCGGATCACCCGCTGCTGCGAGGGGCCGTTGGGCGCGGTGATGCCGTTGGACGCGCCGTCCTGGTTGATGGCCGAGCCGCGCAGGACGGCCAGCACCTGGTGGCCGAGCCGTTGGGCGTCCGAGAGCCGTTCGACGACGAGGATGCCCACGCCCTCCGACCAGCCCGTGCCGTCGGCGGCGTCGGAGAACGCCTTGCACCGGCCGTCGGGGGAGAGTGCGCCCATCTCGCCGAACTCGACGAACGTCACCGGCGTGGACATCACCGTCACACCTCCGGTGAGCGCCACCGAGCACTCCCCCGAGCGCAGCGCCTGTGCGGCCAGGTGCAGCGCCACCAGGGACGACGAGCAGGCCGTGTCCACGGTCACCGACGGCCCTTCCAGGCCGAGGGTGTAGGACAGCCGGCCGGAGAGCAGGCTGGCCGACTGCGCCGTCTGCGCGTGGCCGATGTGGCCGGCGTCGGGGCGGTAGTCGCCGCTGCCGCCGCCGATGAACACACCGGTGTCGCCGCCGCGCAGCACGGCCGGGTCGATCCCGGCCCGCTCCAGGGCCTCCCAGGCGGCTTCGAGCACGATGCGCTGCTGCGGGTCCATGACCATCGCCTCGCGTGGCGAGATCCCGAAGAACCCGGGGTCGAAGTCGGCCGCGTCGTAAAGGAATCCGCCCTGCTGCGTACGGGTGCGGCCCCTGCCGTCCTGGTCGCCGCGGGAGAGCCGGTCGAGGTCCCAGCCGCGGTCGGTGGGGAATCCGCCGATGACGTCCACTCCCCCGCTGACCAGCTGCCACAGGTCCTCGGGTGAGCGGACGCCGCCTGGGTAGCGGCAGCTCATGCCGACGATGACGATCGGGTCGTCGGCGACGGCCCCCGCGTGGCCGGCCGGGCCGGCCGGCGCGGGCTGTTCGCCCCGCGCGTCCTGTGCGTCCTGCTCGCCGAGGAGTTCGGCGCGCAGGTGCTCCGCCAGCAGCGCGGGGGTCGGGTAGTCGAAGACGAGGGTCGCGGGCAGGCTCAGACCGGTGGCGGTGGCCAGCTGGTTACGGAGGTCGACCGCGGTGAGAGAGTCGAATCCGAGGTCGCGGAACGCCTGTCCGGACGGGACGGCGTCGGCTCCGGCATAGCCCAGGACCGCCGCGACTTCGGTGCCGACGAGGGTGAGCAGCAGCTCGGTGCGGTCGGCCGGGGAGAGCCCGAGGAGCTCGCCGCGCAGGGCAGAGGCGGTGGTCGCCTTGCCCTGCTCGCCGTCCGGGGTGTCCGCGACGGCCTGCCGGGCCTCGGGCAGCTCCGCGAAGAGGGAGCTGCGCCGGGAGCGGGTGAAGGCCGGTGCGAAGCGGTCCCACGCCACGTCGGCCACGGTCACCGCGGCCTCGCCGTCGCCGGTGGCCCGGCCGAGCGCGGCCAGTGCGCGCTCGGGGTCCATGGCGGGCAGCCCGTTGGCCCGCAGGTGCGCGGCGAGACCGTCCTGGGCGGAGTCCGCCCAGGCACCCCACGCGACCGACAGAGCCCGGGCGCCGTGTGCGCGGCGTCGCTGTGCCACGGCGTCCAGGTAGGCGCTCGCCGCGGCGCCGGCGCTCTGGCCGGCGATGCCCCAGATCCCGGAGATCGACGAGAACAGCACGAACGCGTCGAGCTGCCGGTCGCCGATCACCGCTTCCAGGCTCTCGACGTCCGCGTGGACCTCGGAGAGGAACACGTCCGGCTCCTGCGGTGCGGAGCCGTCGAGTGCCGGCTGCCTGTTCTCGCCCGTGTGGACGACCGCGGTGAGCGGGAAGCGCTCGGGGACCGAAGCCAGAGCTGCGGTGAGCGCCTGTCGGTCGGCCACCTCGCCGGTGGCCAGGGTGAGTTCGGCGCCCAGGTCGGCGAGCTCGGCCCGTAGTTCGGCGACGCCGCTGCTGGCTGTTCCGTCGGATCCGGCCGCCGCTTCGGTACCGGCTGTCTCCTCGGTGCCGAGCAGCAGGACGTGTTCGGCGCCGTGCCGGGTGAGCCAGCGGGCGACGTGACCGCCGAAGCCCTTCACCCGGCCGGTGACCAGCACCGTGCCGGCCGGCTGCCAGGGGGCCTCGGCCGGGGCCGCGGGGACCCGGACCAGTCGGCGCGCGAAGGCTCCGGAGGGCCGCAGGGCGACCTGGTCCTCGCCGAGCGCGCCGGACACGATGCCGCGGAACCGGTCCACCGAGCGCTGGTCGAGCACGTCCGGTGCGTCGATGAGGCCGCCCCACCGCGTGGGGTGGCCCAGGGCGGCGACGCGGCCGAGCCCCCAGACCGCCGCCTGGGCGGCGCTCTTGAGCGTCTCGGAACGTCCCACCGACACCGCACCCCGGGTCACGCACCACAGGGGGGCGTCGATTCCGGCGTCCGCCAGCGCCCGCAGCACGGCGTCCGGCCATGCCAGGCCCGTCGGCAGGCCCTGATCGCCGGGCGCGGCGGCGGTGGCGAGCAGGGAGACGACGCCCGCGTACGCGGTGTCGTGGTCGGCGAGCCGCTCGGCGAGGCCGGCGGCATCGGTGACATCGGTTTCGACGCACACCGTGTCGGTGCCGACCGCTCCGACGACTGCGGAGAACCACGCGTCGTGCGCCTGCCCGGCGGGGAGCAGCACCAGCCACGTGCCCGAGGGGACGCTGCCCGCTGCCGTACCGGTCAGGGGCTTCCAGCTCACGCGGTAGCGCCAGCCGTCCACGACGGACGACTCGTTCCGCTTGCGGCGCCAGGAGGACAGGGCCGGCACCAGGGCCGACAGAGCCGCGTCGTCCAGGTCCAGCGTGGACGACAGCGACTCCATGTCCTGTCGTTCCACCGCCGCCCAGAACGCGGCGTCCACGGCGTCCTGCTCACCGGCGACAACCGGTGCGGTCGCGCGCTCAGGCCAGTACCACTCGCGCTGGAAGGCGTACGTCGGCAGGTCGACGCGGCGCGCACCGGTACCGGCGAACAGGGCCGGCCAGTCCACGTCGACGCCCGCCACGTGCAGCCGGGCGAGGGCGGTGAGCAGCGAGGTCTCCTCCGGCCGGTCCTTGCGCAGGGCCGGTACGACCACCGTCTCGTAGCCGTCAAGGCTCTGCTGGGCCATGGCGGCGAGTACACCGTCCGGTCCCAGTTCCAGGAACGCGGTCGTACCGGCCTCGGCGAGCGCCTTCACACCGTCGGCGAAGCGGACGGCCTCGCGGACGTGGCGCACCCAGTAGTCCGGGCTGCAGACCAGCTCCGCGGATGCCACCTCACCCGTCACG
>NZ_JBFADG010000049.1:0-7955 GCF_040641275.1 Streptomyces sp. NPDC021096
CGCCGGACAGGCTGGATTTTCCGCCGGTTCCGGGCAACAAAATCAGCCCGTCCGGCGATTGAGGACCGGGGGTCCGGGGGCGGAGCCCCCGGTCAGCGCGCCGTCTGCTCGTGGACGTACTCGACGAGGTGGGTGAGCGCGTCCGGGT
This sequence comes from Streptomyces sp. NPDC021096, assembly GCF_040641275.1. Classification (NCBI taxonomy): domain Bacteria; kingdom Bacillati; phylum Actinomycetota; class Actinomycetes; order Kitasatosporales; family Streptomycetaceae; genus Streptomyces; species Streptomyces sp. NPDC021096. The sequence continues at coordinate 149 of NZ_JBFADG010000049.1, forward strand.
CCGTCGTCGGCATCACGCCATGGCCGAGGTTGAACACATGGCCTTCCAGGCCGCTCGCGGCCTTCAACACCTCGTCCGTCTTCCTGCGCACCGCCTCCCGCGGAGCGAAGAGAACGGTCGGGTCGAGATTGCCCTGCAGCGCCTTGCCCGGCCCGACGCGCCGCACGGCCTCGTCCAGGGAGACGCGCCAGTCGACGCCCATGACGTCCGCGCCGGCCTCGCCCATCAGGCCGAGCAGCTCACCGGTGCCGACGCCGAAGTGGATGCGCGGCACGCCGTAGTCCGCGACGGAGTCGAAGACCTTGCGGGAGGCCGGCATGACGTAGCGGCGGTAGTCGGCCGGGGCGAGGGCGCCGGCCCAGGAGTCGAAGAGCTGGACGGCGCTCGCGCCGGCCTCGATCTGGACGCGCAGGAACGCGGAGGTGATGCCGGCGAGCCGGTCCACGAGGTCGGCCCACAGCTCGGGGTCGCCGTACATCATGGCCTTGGTGTTCTCGTACGTCCGCGACGGCCCGCCCTCGATGAGGTAGCTGGCCAGCGTGAACGGCGCGCCGGCGAAGCCGATGAGCGGGGTGGCGCCGAGCTCGGCGGTGAGCAGGCCGATGGCCTCGGTCACGTACGGGACGTCGTCCGGGGAGAGCGGGCGCAGCCGGTCGAGGTCCGCGCGGGTGCGGACGGGCTCGGCGACGACGGGGCCGACGCCGGGCTTGATGTCGAGGTCGACGCCGATGGCCTTGAGCGGCACGACGATGTCGCTGAAGAAGATCGCGGCGTCGACGCCGTGGCGGCGCACCGGCTGCAGGGTGATCTCGGTGACGAGCTCGGGCCGCATGCAGGATTCCAGCATGGGGATGCCCTCGCGGACCTTGCGGTACTCGGGGAGCGAGCGGCCCGCCTGACGCATGAACCAGACGGGGGTGTGCGGGACGGGTTCGCGGCGGCACGCCCGCAGGAACGCCGAATCGTGTACCGCATCGTGTGCCCCGGTGCGGCCGGTCTGCTGGTGGCTGCGCTCACTCATGCCCCAAATCTTCGCACGGGCCGAACGAGTGACCCGCCCGTGTGGGTGTCCCTACCCGGAACCGCGGGTTGTTCCGCCTAGTCTTCCGGGCATGGCTGCGGCGCAGGGACACCTCTCGGACGGTCCGGACGACGCGGATGGGGAGGGCATCCCGTCCGTCTTCCGGCAAGCGGTCGCGGGGCTGCAAGGGGTACGCCTGCGGCCCGAGATCGAGCTGGACGCGACACCACCGCCCCAGCGGCTGGCGCCCTACTCGTACGCGCTGGAGGCGGCGGTCGTCGTGGACGACGAGGAGCTGGCGGACGGGCGGCTGATCCTGCTGCACGACCCGGCGGGGCACGAGGCGTGGGGCGGCACGTTCCGCCTGGTGACGCTGGTGCACGCGGAGCTGGAGCCGGAGATGGCGGCGGATCCGCTGCTGCCCGAGGTGTGCTGGACCTGGCTGACGGGTGCTCTGGAGGCCCGGCGGGTGCCGTACACAGCGCCCAGCGGCACGGTGACGCGGGCGAGCTCCCACTACTTCGGCGGGCTGCGGGAGCGGGAGCCGTCGACGCGGATCGAGATCAGGGCGTCGTGGTCGCCGGTCCCTGCCAAGGCCCCGGCGGGAGCGTCGGCCCCGGCGGGTCCGGCCGCCGCGGCGGCGGTGCCGGACACGGCGGCGCACCTGTCGGCGTGGTGCGATCTGCTGTGCCAGATCGCGGGCCTGCCGCCGGGCGGCGCCCCGGAGGCGGGCATCGTGACCCTGCCCCAGCGCCGGGGCCCGCACAGCAGCCGCTGAACGCCCCGCGGGGCGTCTGCGCACCCGGTCGCCGGGCTGTCCCGGATGCTCCTGGGGGGTGCGTTTCTGCCATCGTTCGGCGGGGTTTCCGCCATCTCTCGTGACAAAAAATGAGCAAGTTGATCGGGCAATCGTCCGAATTGCCCGAATTGTTACTCATCAATTCGTGATCATTCCCTAAAGCCGGGCCGTTTCATTGCCGAAGGACCTTGTGACCCTTCCCATACGGATCGCCCCGGCTTATCCCCAAGTCGGCACCGGTCCCCGCCACTCCCCCCAATGGAGGCCTGGTGTCCGTTCTCCTCGAGCAACCCGCTAGCCTCGCCTACCGCCCGAACAAACCGACCGCCATGGTCGTCGTCGCGGACCCCCGGGTCCGCTCCACCGTCACGCGCCACCTGTGGGCGCTGGGCGTGCGCGACGTGATCGAGGCGTCGTCCATCGCGGAGGCCCGGCCGCGCATCGGCAGCCCGCGCGACATCTGCGTCGCCGACGTCCACCTTCCCGACGGCTCCGGCCTGACCCTGCTCTCCGAGACCCGCGCCGCGGGCTGGCCCAACGGGCTGGCCCTGTCCGCCGCCGACGACATCGGTGCGGTGCGCAATGCCCTGGCGGGCGGCGTCAAAGGCTATGTCGTCACCGGAACCCGAACCAATCTCGGCGTCCCCGGCCGTCCCGGGGCCGCCCCCATCGGCTCCGCCGCCGCCCGGATGCAGCGGCGGCCCCCCGGCGCCCCCGGCCACCCCGGTGGCTACCGCGAGCTGTCCGGACGTGAGGTGGAGGTGCTGCGGCTGGTTGCGGAGGGCCAGTCCAACAAGGCCATCGGCGTCTCGATGGGGCTCTCGGCGCTCACCGTCAAGAGCCACCTCGCCCGCATCGCACGCAAGCTCGGTACGGGGGACCGGGCCGGAATGGTGGCCGTGGCCCTGCGCACCGGCATCATCCACTGACCCGCGGGAAACCGCGCCGCGCCCGTCGCCGGAACGTTCCGGCGACGGGCGCTTGCCATACACAGATACCCTTGACCGGTGACCGACGCCCAAGACACCGCAGCAGACACGACACTGCGAACCACCGGGGGCGGCCCCCCGGACGACGTCGATTCGGCGCCGATCCCGTTGCTGGAACCGCGTGAAGGCATGCCCCCGGTCGTCGCCGACGCCGACGCCCTGGCCCGGGTGGTCGCGGCCTTCGCCGCGGGCACCGGCCCCGTCGCCGTCGACGCCGAGCGCGCCTCCGGCTACCGCTACGGCCAGCGCGCCTACCTCGTACAGCTGCGCCGCGAAGGCGCCGGGACCGCGCTGATCGACCCGGTCGGCTGTCCCGACCTGTCCACCCTCGGCGAGGCGATCGCCGACGCCGAATGGGTGCTGCACGCCGCCACCCAGGACCTGCCCTGCCTGCGCGAGATAGGGATGGCGCCGGCGCGGCTCTTCGACACGGAGCTGGCGGGACGGCTCGCGGGATTCGCGCGGGTGGGACTCGGGGCCATGGTCGAGAACGTCCTGGGGTACGCCCTGGAGAAGGGCCACTCCGCCGTCGACTGGTCCACCCGCCCGCTGCCCGAGCCCTGGCTGCGCTACGCCGCGCTGGACGTGGAGCTCCTGGTGGACCTGCGCGACGCGCTGGAGCGGGAGCTGGACCGGCAGGGCAAGCTGGACTGGGCCCGCCAGGAGTTCGACGCCATCGCCTCGGCGCCGCCCGCCCCTCCCCGCAAGGACCCCTGGCGCCGCACGTCCGGCATGCACAAGGTGCGCCGGCGCCGGCAGATGGCCGTGGTCCGCGAGCTGTGGACCGTACGCGACCACATCGCCCAGCGGCGCGACGTCTCCCCCGGCAAGGTGCTGGGCGACGCCGCGATCGTCGAGGCCGCCCTCAACCTGCCGCCGAACGCCCACGCGCTCGCCGCGCTGCCCGGCTTCGGGCACCGGATGAGCCGCAAGCAGCTCGAGCAGTGGCAGGCCGCCGTCGACCGCGCCCGGGCGATCCCCGACGCGGAGCTCCCCCAGCCCGGCCAGCCCCTGACGGGCCCGCCCCCGCCCCGCGCCTGGGCCGACAAGGACCCGGTCGCGGCGGCCCGGCTGTCGGCGGCCCGCTCGGCGGTCTCCGAGCTCGCCGAGCGCCTCACGATGCCGCAGGAGAACCTGATCACCCCGGACACGGTGCGCAGGCTGTGCTGGGAGCCCCCGAAGGACGCGACGCCGGAGGCCGTGGCGGAGGTCCTCGCCGCGCACGGCGCACGTGCGTGGCAGGTGGAGCAGGTCACTCCCGTGCTGGTGAAGGCCTTGTCGGAGGCTTCCGCCTGAGCACCCCCGAACTCTCGAACTCCCCCAGCTACCGCTGGGAGGTACCCCCAGACGGGCTGGAAAATCCAGCCCGTCCGGCGTTTGAGGACCGGGGTCCGGGGCGGAGCCCCGCGCAACGGCGCCGCAGCCGCGCAGCCACGGCGGAATGTGACCTTCGCCGCTCCCGCCGAAGGGTCTGGGCAGCATGGTTACCCGCAAGTAGCATGACCGGTGTCAGCCCGCACCGCGGCGGAGCCGTCTCGGCATGCCCGCGCAGCGATCCGCACCTGGAGGAGAGCCAACGTGCCTCGTACCGCTAGGGACGTCGTTTTCGTCGACGGCGTCCGCACCCCGTTCGGCAAGGCGGGCCCGAAGGGCATCTACCACGAGACCCGCGCCGACGACATGGTCGTCAAGGTCATCCGGGAGCTGCTGCGCCGCAACCCGGACCTGGACCCGGCCCGCATCGACGAGGTCGCCATCGCCGCGACCACGCAGATCGGCGACCAGGGGCTGACCCTCGGGCGTACGGCCGGCATCCTCGCGGGCCTCCCGCAGTCGGTCCCCGGCTACTCCATCGACCGCATGTGCGCCGGCGCGATGACCGCCGTGACGTCCGTCGCGGGCGGCGTCGCCCTCGGTGCCTACGACATCGCCCTGGCCGGCGGCGTCGAGCACATGGGCCGTCACCCCATGGGCGAGGGCGTCGACCCGAACCCGCGCTTCGTCTCGGAGAAGCTGGTCGACGAGTCCGCCCTGTTCATGGGCATGACGGCGGAGAACCTGCACGACCGCCTCCCGCACATCACCAAGCAGCGCGCCGACGAGTACGCGGTCCGCAGCCAGGAGAAGGCCGCCAAGGCGTACGCCGACGGCAAGATCCAGGCCGACCTGGTGCCGATCTCCATCCGCCGCACGTCCCCCGAGGGCGGCGAGACGGGCTGGGGCCTGGCCACCGCCGACGAGCCGATGCGCCCGGGCACCACGCTGGCGAACCTGGCCGGTCTGAAGACCCCGTTCCGCCCGCACGGCCGGGTCACCGCGGGCAACGCCGCCGGTCTCAACGACGGTGCCACCGCCTCGCTGATCGCCGCCGAGGACGTGGCGCGCGAGCTGGGCCTGCCGGTCAAGATGCGCCTGGTCTCCTACGCCTTCGCGGGCGTAGAGCCCGAGGTCATGGGCATCGGCCCGGTCCCGGCCACCGAGAAGGCGCTCGCCAAGGCGGGCCTGTCGATCGACGACATCGGCCTGTTCGAGATCAACGAGGCCTTCGCCGTCCAGGTGCTCTCGCTGCTGGACCACTACGGCATCGCGGACGACGACCCGCGCGTCAACCAGTACGGCGGCGCCATCGCCTTCGGCCACCCGCTGGCCTCCTCCGGCGTGCGTCTGATGACGCAGCTGGCCCGCCAGTTCGAGGAGCAGCCGCACGTCCGCTACGGCATCACCTCGATGTGCGTCGGCTTCGGCATGGGCGGCACGGTCATCTGGGAGAACCCGCACTTCGACGGAGGCAACAAGTGAGCACCACCGCTGAACTCCTGAAGGGCGCGGCCGAGCTGTTCCCCGACGAGGTCGTCACGCAGGCGCACGTGCGCCACCTCGACCTCCCCGGCGCCGGGCGCTTCGCGCTCATCACGCTGGACAACGGCTTCGACCACACCAAGCCGACCACGTTCGGCCCCAAGTCCCTCGCCAACCTCAACATCGCGATCGACCAGGTCGAGGCGGAGGCGAAGGCGGGCGAGATCACCGGCGTCGGCATCACCGGCAAGCCGTTCATCTTCGCCGTCGGCGCCGACCTCAAGGGCGTCGAGCTGCTGAAGCGTCACGAGGACGCGCTGGCCATCGGCAAGGGCGGCCACGACGTCTTCAAGCGGCTCTCCTCGCTGGCCGTCCCGACGTTCGCGTACTACAACGGCGCGGCGATGGGCGGCGGCGTCGAGGTCGGCCTGCACTGCACCTACCGCACGGTCTCGGCGGCGCTCCCGGCGTTCTCCCTGCCCGAGGTCTTCCTGGGCCTGGTGCCCGGCTGGGGCGGCTGCACCCTGCTGCCGAACCTCATCGGCGCGGACCGCGCGGTCTCGGTCATCATCGAGAACTCGCTCAACCAGAACAAGCAGCTGCGCGGCAAGCAGGTCTTCGACCTCGGCATCGCCGACGCGCTCTTCGAGGGCGCGGACTTCCTGGAGCAGTCGCTGCTGTGGACGGCCTCCGTCCTCAAGGGCGAGCTCGAGGTCGCCCGCCCGGAGATCGACCGCGGCGAGGCCTGGGACCAGGCCGTCGCGCGCGGCCGCTTCATCGCCGACTCCAAGGTGCACGGCGCCGCCCCGGCCGCCTACCGGGCACTGGACATCATCGCCGCCGCCAAGAACGGCGACCTGCGCCAGGGCTTCGACTCCGAGGACCAGGCCCTCGCGGACCTGATCATGGGTGGCGAGCTGCGCAGCGGCATCTACGCCTTCAACCTGGTGCAGAAGCGCGCCAAGCGCCCCGCCGGCGCGCCGGACAAGTCGCTGGCCCGCCCGGTCTCCAAGGTCGGCGTCGTCGGCGCCGGTCTGATGGCCTCCCAGCTGGCGCTGCTGTTCGCCCGCCGCCTCGAGGTGCCGGTCGTGCTGACCGACATCGACCAGGAGCGCGTCGACAAGGGCGTGGGCTACGTCCACGGCGAGATCGACAAGCTGCTCGGCAAGGGCCGCATCAACCAGGACAAGGCCAACCGCCTCAAGGGCCTGGTGACCGGCGTCCTCGACAAGGCCGCCGCCTTCGGCGACGCGGACTTCGTCATCGAGGCCGTGTTCGAGGAGATGGGCGTCAAGCAGAAGGTGTTCGCCGAGGTCGAGGCGGTCGTGCCCGAGCACGCCATCCTCGCCACGAACACCTCCTCGCTGTCGGTCACCGAGATGGCCTCGAAGCTCAAGCACCCCGAGCGGGTCGTGGGCTTCCACTTCTTCAACCCGGTCGCGATCCTCCCGCTGCTGGAGATCGTGCGCGGCGAGCAGACCGACGACGCTTCGCTGGCCACCGCCTTCGGTGTCGCCAAGAAGCTGAAGAAGACCGCGGTGCTGGTCAAGGACGCCCCGGCGTTCGTCGTCAACCGCATCCTGACCCGCTTCATGGGCGAGATCCAGAACGTCATCGACGAGGGCACCCCGGTGGCCACCGCCGAGAAGGCCGTCGAGCCGCTCGGTCTGCCGATGTCGCCGCTGGTCCTGCTGGAGCTGGTCGGCCCGGCGATCGGCCTGCACGTCTCCGAGACGCTGCACGGCGCCTTCCCGGACCGCTTCACCGTCTCGCCGAACCTGGCCGCCGTGGTCAAGGCCGGCAAGCGGGGCTTCTACGTCTACGACTCCGGCAAGCCGGAGCTGGACCCGGAGGTCGCGGCGCTGCTGGTGCAGGGCGACAGCGTCCTGACGGAGGAGCAGGTCCGCGCCCGTGTCCTGGACGCGGTCGCGCAGGAGATCGGCCTGATGCTGGACGAGGGCGTCGTCGCCGAGGCCCAGGACATCGACCTGTGCCTGATCACCGGTGCGGGCTGGCCCTTCCACCTGGGCGGCATCACGCCGTACCTGGACCGTGAGGGCGTCTCCGAGCGCGTACTCGGCCGCCGCTTCCTCGCCGAAGGCGTGGCGAGCGTCCCGGCGTAACCCGCCGGATGGATGCCCTCCGCCACCACGGCTGACCCCGCACCCGTCGCCGCGCGCACCGCGGGGCACCAAGGAG
>NZ_JBFADG010000050.1:0-6529 GCF_040641275.1 Streptomyces sp. NPDC021096
GTGTGGACGACCATGCGCAGGTCGTCGATGGACCGGACGACCTCCGCGATGGCGTCGCGGTCGGCCACGTCGCAGGCGACGACCCGTACCCGGGCACCCAGCGCTTCGAGTTCGGCGGCGAGTTCGGCCGCCCCCGGGGCGGTGTCGCCCCGGCGGCTGACCAGCACGAGATCGCGTACGTCGTGGGCGATGACGAGATGGCGGGCGACGAGCGCGCCGAGGGTCCCGGTGCCGCCGGTCACCAGCGCCGCACCCCGGGCCGGCTCGGGGCCGGTGCCACGGCGGGTCCTCACCAGGCGGGGTACGAGCACGCGCCCGGCCCGCACGGCCAGCTGCGACTCGCCCGAAGCGGACGCGGCGGCGATGTCGGGCAGCGCCGCACCGGCCTCGTCGACGTCCACGAGCACGAACCGGTCCGGGTTCTCGGTCTGAGCGGAGCGCACCAGACCCCACACGGCGGCGCCGTCCAGGTCCGGTACGTCCTCGCCGGGCGCGGCCGCTACCGCGCCGTGGGTGACGACGACCAGTCGCGCGTCGGCGAAGCGTGCGTCGGACAGCCACTGCTGGACGACGTCCAGTACCGCGGCCGGGTCCGTACCGTCGACCCGCACCCGGTCGGGCACGGCCTCGTCCGGGCCCAGTGCGGCGAACTCCGCGAGAGCCGGGCCGTCCTGCGCGCCGAGGGCACGCTCCACCCACTCCACACGGAACAACGCGTCGAGCGCACCACCACGGGCGTCGTACAGCTGCTGGGCGGTGACCGGGCGCAGCGCCAGCGACCGTGCCGACAGGACGGGAGCGCCGGTGGTGTCCGTCGCCCGGAGCGCGATCGTGTCGGGGCCGGCCGGGGACAGCACGACCCGCAGGGTCGTCGCGCCCACGGCGTTCAGCGTGACGCCGCTCCAGGAGAACGGCACGTATGCCTGCTGGTCGTCGGAGACGAAGTCCCCGAACCGTATGCCGTGCAGCGCGGCGTCGAGCAGGGCCGGGTGCACCGCGCACCGGGCGGCGTCACCGCGTGCCTCCTCCGGCACGACGATCTCGGCGAACACCTCGTCACCGCGGCGCCAGGCGCCGCGCAGGCCCTGGAACACCGGGCCGTAGGCGTAGCCGCGCTCGGCCAGGGAGGGGTAGAGGCCGCCGACGTCGAGGCGCTCGGCGCCGGCCGGCGGCCAGGCCTCCGGGGTGTGCTCGTCGCGTGCGGCGGCGCTCAGGGCACCGCTGGCGTGCCGGATCCACTCGCCTTCCCGGCAGGAGTACACCGACACCGACCGGCGCCCGGCGTCGTCGGCGTCGCCGACCGACACCTGGACCTCGACGGCGCCGCGCTCCGGGAGCACCAGCGGCCCCTCCAGCGTCAGTTCCTCCACCACGTCACAGCCGAACCGCAGACCTGCCTGCAGGGCGAGCTCGACGAAGCCCGTACCCGGCAGGAGTACGACGCCGGAGAGCGCGTGGTCCCCGAGCCAGCGATGGGTCGCCTGCGACAGCCGGCCGGTCAGCACGCAGCCGCCGGAGGCGGGCAGCGTCACCGTCGCGCCCAGCAGCGGGTGATCGAGCGCGCCCAGCCCCAGTGAGGAGGCGTCACCCTGCCCGGGAGCGGGGGTCAGCCAGTAGCGCTCCCGCTGGAACGCGTAGGTCGGCAGCTCGACCCGGCGCGCGCCGGCGACCGCCGGGAGCCAGTCCACCCGTACGCCGTGCACGTGCAGCCGTGCGAGCGACGAGAAGAACTGCGCGAGGCCGCCTTCGCCGCGCCGCAGCGAACCGGTCACGACCACCTGCTCGCCGGCCGCCTCGGCGGTGTCCTGGACACCCGTGGCCAGCGCCGGGTGGGAGCTGGACTCCACGAACACGCGGTAGCCGTCCGCGAACATCGACCGCAGCGCACCCACGAAGTCGATCGGCATGCGCGCGTTGCGGAACCAGTACTCCGCGTCGAGCCCGGTGGTGTCCAGCAGCCCGCCGGTCACCGTGGAGTAGAACGGTACGTCGGACCGGCGCGGGGTGACGTCCGCCAGCAGCTTCAGCAGCCGTTCCCGCAGCGGCTCGACCTGGGGGCTGTGCGAGGCCACCGTCGCGGGCACGACCCGGGCGCGTACCTCGTCCTTCACGCACGCGGCGACGAACTCCTCGAGGCTCTCCGGGTCGCCGGCCACCGTGGTGGCCGCGGGCCCGTTGACACCGGCCACGGCCAGACGCCCGCCCCACGGCTCGAGCCGTTCGGCCACCTGCTCCGCCGACAGGGCCACCGAGGCGATGGCGCCCTTGCCCACCAGCGTCTCGGAGAAGAGCCGGCTGCGCAGCACGACGATCTTCGCCGCGTCCTCCAGCGACAGCGCCCCCGCCACACAGGCCGCCGCGATCTCTCCCTGCGAGTGGCCGACCACGGCGGACGGCTTCACCCCGTAGGAGGCCCACAGCTCGGCGAGCGACAGCATCACCGTGAACAGCACCGGCTGGACGACCTCGATGAGGTCGAGCGACGGCGCTCCGGGCACGCCGCGCACCACGTCCTCGACCGACCAGTCGTAGTACGGCTCCAGGACGGCCGCGCACTCGGCGAACCGCCGGGCGAAGGCCGGGGAGGTCTCCAGCAGCTCGACGGCCATGCCCGCCCACTGCGACCCCTGGCCCGGGAAGACGAACACCACACCGGCGTCCGGCCCCGCCACCCCCTCGACCACGTTCGCGGCCGGCTCCCCGGCCGCCAGCGCCGAGAGCCCGCGCAGCAGTTCCTCCCGGCCGGAACCGGTCACGACCGCACGGTGCGACAGTGCCGAGCGCGTCGTGGCCAGGGTCCAGCCCACGTCGCAGGGGTCCAGCTCGTCCGCCGCGGCGGCCAGCCGCGCGGCCTGGGCCCGCAGGCCGTCCTCGCCGTGGCCCGAGAGGACCCAGGGAACGGTCGGCGCCCCGGCGCGCGGAAGGGCAGGCTCCGCCCCGGGTGCCGTCCCGGGCTCCGCCCCGGCCTCGGAGTCGTCCGCGACCGGCGGCTGTTCCACGATCACGTGGGCATTGGTGCCGCTCACACCGAACGCGGACACGCCGGCCCGCCGGGGCCGCTCACCCTCGGGCCACGCCGTGTTCTCGGTCAGCACCCGCACCGCGCCGGCCGACCAGTCCACGTGCGGGGTCGGCTCGTCGACGTGCAGGGTCCGCGGCAGCACACCGTGCCGCATCGCCATGACCATCTTGATGACACCGGCGACGCCCGCCGCCGCCTGGGTGTGACCGAGGTTCGACTTCACCGAGGCGAGCCACAGCGGCCGGTCCCGGTCCTGGCCGTACGTGTCCAGCAGCGCCTGCGCCTCGATCGGGTCGCCCAGCTTCGTACCCGTACCGTGCGCCTCGACCGCGTCGACGTCCGACGCGGCGAGACGGGCGTTGGCCAGGGCCGCGCGGATCACCCGTCGCTGGGACGGCCCGTGGGGCGCGGTCAGGCCGTTCGAGGCGCCGTCCTGGTTGACGGCGGAGCCCCGCACCACGGCCAGGACCGGGTGGCCATTGCGCTCGGCGTCCGACAGCCGCTCCACGAGCAGCATGCCGACGCCCTCGCCCCAGCCCGTACCGTCCGCGCCCGCCGCGAACGCCTTGGAACGGCCGTCGGCGGCCAGCCCGCCCTGGGCGGACAGCTCGATGAACGTGCTGGGGGTCGTCATGATCGTGACGCCGCCGGCGAGCGCGAGCGAGCACTCGCCGTTCCGCAGCGCCTGCACCGCCAGGTGCAGGGCCACCAGCGACGACGAGCAGGCGGTGTCCACGGTGGCCGTCGGGCCCTCCAGGCCGAAGGTGTAGGCCACCCGGCCGGAGATCACGCTCGCCGCACTGCCCGTGCCGAGGTGCCCCTGCACCTCGTCGCGCGCCGCGCTGAGGATCGTGGCGTAGTCCTGGCCGTTGGTGCCGATGAACACGCCCGTCGAGCTGCCCTTCACGGACTCCGCGGACAGGCCCGCACGCTCGAACACCTCCCAGGAGGTCTCCAGCAGCAGCCGCTGCTGCGGGTCCATCGCGATGGCCTCGCGCGGCGAGATCCCGAACAGCCCGGCGTCGAAATCGGCGATGTCGTGCAGGAACCCGCCGTACCGGGTGACGGACGTGCCGGAGCGGCCGGCCGGGTCGAAGAGGCCGTCCAGGTCCCAGTCACGGTCGCCGGGGAAGTCCGCCACCGCGTCGCCGCCCGCGGACACGAAGTCCCACAGCGCCTCCGGAGAGGCGATGCCGCCGGGGAAACGGCAGGTCATGCCCACGATCGCGATCGGTTCGTGGTTCTTCGCCTCCACGTCCTGAAGGCGCTGCCGAGTCTGCCGCAGATCCTTCGTCATCTCCTTCAGGAAATGACGAAGCTTCTCTTCATTCGACATCGCAGACTGCCCTTTCAACGTGGTACTGAGCTCATTCGACGGGGAAACGGGGTTCGACGGAGAGGTCACGAGATGCCGAATTCCTTGCCGATGAGATCGAAAATTTCGTCGTCGGTCGCGGAATCGACTTCCGCGTCGACGTCATTGCCTACGGAATCCGTCCAACGGGACAGCAAGTTCTTGAGCCGCGCGGCGACTTCCGCACCGGCCGCATCACCGGCCGGCAGCGCGGACAGCGCCGCTTCCAGACGGGTCAGCTCCTCGAGCGCGGGCGACTGCCCGTCCCCGGCCAGCCCGGCCCGGACGTGCTCGGCGAGCGCCGCCGGGGTCGGGTAGTCGAAGATGACCGAAGCGGGGAAGCGCACGCCGGTGGCGGTGGCGAGCCGGTTGCGCAGCTCCACGGCGGTCAGCGAATCGAAACCGATCTCCAGGAACCGACGCGCCGGATCCACCGATGCGGGCTTCGCGTGTCCCAGCACGGCCGCCACTTGGGTGCGTACGAGCTCCAGCACCGCCCGGTCCCCTTCGGCCGGCGGCAGGGACCGCAGACGGGCGGCCAGCTCCTCGGCCGGCTCGACCGGCGCGCCGGCGGGGACCGGCACCTCGCCGAGCAGCTCGCTCAGCAGCGGGCTGGGCCTCAGCCCGGTGAACCGGGAGCCGAAGCCCGCCCACTCCACATCGGCGATCATCACCGTGGTCTCGTCGGCCGCCAGCGCCCGGCTCAGCGCGCCGATGGCCGGCTCCGGGGCCATTCCGGGCAACAGCCGCTGCCCCGCCCCCATGCCGGACCCGGCCCAGGCGCCCCAGGCCACCGAGGTGGCGGTCAGGCCCTGGGACCGGCGCTGTCGGGCCAGCCCGTCCAGCACGGCGTTCGCGGCCGCGTAGCTGCCCTGACCGGCGTTGCCGAGCGTTCCCGCGGCCGAGGAGAACAGCACGAACGCGTCCAGGTCGCGGTCACGGGTCAGCTCGTCCAGGTGCCGGGCGCCGCCGGCCTTGACCCGCATGACCTCCTCGACGCGCTCCGGCGTCAACGACTCCAGCACGCCGTCGTCGAGAACGCCCGCCGTATGCACGACGACCCGCAGGCCGGCGACCGTGCCGAGCAGCGCGGCGACCGCGTCCCGGTCCGCCACGTCGCACGCGACCACCCGGGCCCGGGCGCCGAGCGCCTCGAGTTCCGCGACCAGCTCCTGCGCACCCGGCGCCTCCGGGCCACGCCGGCTGGTCAGCACCAGCTCCTCCACGCCCGTACCCGCCAGCCAACGGGCGACATGGCCGCCCAGGGCGCCCGTACCACCGGTCACCAGCGCGCTTCCCCCGAACCCGGGAGAGGCCACGTCGTCCGGTACGGGCGTCGCCCGCGTCAGACGGCAGCCCCACACGCCGGAGGAACGGATCGCGATCTGGTCCTCGCCGGTGGCGCCGCCGAGGACCCGGCTCAGGAGCTCCCCGGCGCGCTCGTCCGGCTCGCCGGGCAGGTCGATCAGACCGCCCCAGCGGTCCGGCTGCTCCAGGCCGATCACCCGGCCGAGACCCCAGATCCCGGACTGGTCCGGGGCCACTGTCTCGCCGTCGGCCACGGACACGGCGCCGCGGGTGACACACCACAGAGGGGCGTCGAGATCGGCCGCGGCGAGGGCCTGGACCAGGGAGATGGTTCCGACGACCGGGAGGAGCGAGACGACACCCGCGACATCCGCGTCGCCGTCCAGCTGCGCGATCGTCGTCACGTGTACGTCGGCGCCGGCGGTCCGCAGCGCGGCGACGACCGCGTCCGCGTCGTCCGTCTCGCGGCCGGGCTCGACCACGACCAACCAGGTGCCGGTCAGCGGCGGAGCCCCGGCCGCCGCCGGGACCGGAGTCCAGGTCAGGCGGTAGCGCCAGGAATCGATGACCGACTGCTCCTGCCGCGCACGCCGCCAGGACGACAGTTCGGGCAGCAGAGCGCTGAGCGGCCGGTCGGCGTCGATGCCGAGGGAGCCCAGGTCGCCGCGCTCGACGGCGTCCCAGAACGCGGCGTCCACCACGCTCGTGGCGGACTCGGCCTCGGCGGCCGGCTCCAGCCAATAGCGCTCGCGCTGGAAGGCGTAGGTGGGGAGTTCGATGCGGTGTGCGCCGGGGAAGAGCGTGGGCCAGTCGATGGTGAGGCCGCGGGTGTGGAGGGTGCCGAG
>NZ_JBFADG010000051.1:0-4384 GCF_040641275.1 Streptomyces sp. NPDC021096
GGACCCTGTGGGAGAGTAGGACGCCGCCGAACAATTATTCAGAAAGCCCTGGTGGGGACCGAAAGGTCCCTGCCAGGGCTTTCTTGCATTTCCGGGCCGGTCTAGCTCCGTCCTATGGGCCGGCCACTAGACCGCGACCACTCGCCCGGTGGCCTCCCCGTCCCCGTTCTCGTTCTGGTTGTCGTCCGCCCCGTTCTCCGACGGGGAGCCGTCCTCGCGCATTTCGCCATGGCGTTCCGCCCAGCCGAGCAGAGCGGTGTGGACGGCGCGGTCCATGTGGCGCAGGCCGCTGATGTCGAGCTCCACGTGGCGGCCGCCGCGGCGCAGGGTTTCGAGTTCGTCCAGGAGCTTCGGCAGCCGGAGGAAGGTGGCGTTGCCGAGGACCCGGGCCCGTACGACGCCGCTTGTGGACGTCACGGTCTCGATGTGGATGTGCGACGTCTCCCAGGCGGCCTTGACCACGGCCAGGAGCAGGCCGATGATCACGCCTTCGAAGAGATTGGTGACCACGATCGCCACCGTGGTCGTGACCAGCACCGCGACCTCACCCCGGTGGTCCCGCCAGAGCGGCCCGAGTTCCTTTCCCGGCAGCAGCTTCCAGCCCGCGTGGACGAGGACGCCCGCCAGTGCCGCCACCGGAATCAGCTCGAGTGCCCACGGCAGCAGCGTGGCGAAGACCAGCAGCCATACCCCGTGCAGGACGCGCGAGGCCTTGGTGCGTGCACCGGCCCGGACGTTGGCGGCGCTGCGGACGATCACGGCGGTCATCGGCAGGGCACCGAGCGCCCCGCAGACCGTGTTGCCGGCGCCCTGGGCGATGAGTTCCTTGTCGTAGTCCGTGTGGCGGCCGTCGTGCAGCCGGTCGACCGCCGCCGCGCTGAACAGCGATTCCGCCGATGCGATCAGGGCGAAGGCCAGGATCGTGCCCAGCACTCCGAATTCGGTCAGCCGGGCGAAGTCACCACCACCCGGTGGCTGGATCGCGTCGAGGAGACCCCGGACCTGGACCCGGTCGACGGGCAGGCGCAGCACTGCGACCACGGCGGTGGCCAGGGCGACCGCGGCCAGCGGCGCGGGTACGACGCGCGCGGCCCGTTGCCAGCGTGGCCACAGGACGAGCATCGCCGCGGTGCCGCTGCCGACGGCGACGGCGGACATGGCGTCGGCCGAGCCGAGGGTGTTGGTCAGGAGCGAGACCAGGCCGCCGAGCTTCTCCAGCCCGCCGGCGGGGGCGTCCGCGTCGGCGATCGCGTACAGCTGGCCGGCGATCAGGACGATCCCGATGCCCGCGAGCATCCCCTGCACCACGGCGACGGAGATGGCACGGAACCAGCGTCCCAACTTCAGGATGCCCATGGTCAGTTGGAGCAGGCCGGCAGTGAGCACCAGGACGCCGAGCGCCCTGAGCCCGTACTCGCGTACGGCCTCGTACACCAGCACTGTCAGCCCTGCCGCAGGTCCGCTGACCTGCATGCTGCTGCCCGGCAGCAGTCCGGTGAGGAGGCCGCCGACGATGCCGGTCACGAGCCCCAGCTCGACGGGTACACCGGATGCGACGGCGATGCCGACGGACAGCGGCACGGCTATGAGGAAGACGACCAGCGATGCGGTGAAGTCGGCTCGGAGTGTGCCCCTGAGGTCGACTTGGGCGGCGTTTCGGACACGGCGGAAGAGACTCTTCTGCATGAGGTTTGCCTCCAGCGCGCTCGAGGCGCGCGCAGCGATGCGATGAGGATCGTTGCCTGACAGGTGGAGTGAGGTGGGGCGTCGTACGGACGGTCGTTCGGGCGGATCGTTCGTCGGTGCGAGTCGGTCGGTGCGGGCTGTCGGCCGGTACGAGGGGGTCGCCCTGTACGGATCGACGTGGACACGGGCACACGGGCACGGGCACGAGCACGGTCACCGGGGGCGAAGACGGCACGGCCGCCGGACGTCGGGCGTCGACGTCGGCACAGATCCCAGAACGTGCAGCGGTGCCGTCGTCCCCTGCGGCACCGTGCTGTTAATCACTCGACCATATTTTGGCCAAGTTGTGGTGCAGATCGGCGAGTTGATGTGTAACCACGATGTAAACGCGGAGGTGGGAAACGGGAGACCCCGGTTCCGATCACCCCGGCGGGTGGCCCTTCGAAGCCGCCGAAGTGCGAAGATGCCAGGCACAGCCACAGCCACGCAGCCTTAGTCGCAGCCCAGCCAAGAGGTGAGCCCCCGTGACCCAGAAAGTCGCCGTCCTCGGCACCGGAAAGATCGGCGAGGCGCTCCTCAGCGGCATGATCCGCGCCGGCTGGTCGCCCGACGACCTCATGTGCACCGCCCGTCGCCCCGAGCGCGCCGAGGCCCTCCGTGCCCGCTACGGCGTCGAGGTGGTCAGCAACAGCGAGGCCGCCAAGGCCGCCGACACCCTGATCCTGGCCGTCAAGCCGCAGGACATGGCCTTCCTCCTCGAGGAGCTCGCGCCCCACCTGCCTGCCGACAGGCTGGTCATCAGTGCCGCGGCCGGCGTGCCCACCGCCTTCTTCGAGGAGAAGCTGCCGGCCGGCACCCCCGTCGTCCGCGTCATGCCGAACACCCCCGTCCTCGTCGACGAGGGCATGTCCGTCATCTCCGCCGGCTCCCACGCCACCGAGGACCACCTCCTCCGTACGGAAGAGATCTTCAAGCCGGTCGGCAAGACGCTCCGCGTCCCCGAGAACCAGCAGGACGCGGCGACCGCCCTCTCCGGATCCGGCCCGGCGTACTTCTACTACCTCGTCGAGGCCATGACCGACGCCGGCATCCTCCTCGGCCTGCCGCGCGACAAGGCCCACGACCTCATCGTCCAGGCCGCCATCGGCGCCGCCGTCATGCTCCGCGACAGCGGAGAACACCCGGTAAAGCTGCGCGAGGCGGTCACGTCCCCCGCGGGGACGACGATCAGCGCGATCCGCGAACTCGAGAGCCACGGAGTACGGGCCGCCCTGATCGCCGCCCTCGAAGCAGCCCGCGACCGCAGCCGTGAACTGGCCTCCGGCCAGGCCTGACGCTCTTCACACGGGCGGCATCAGCCCGATGGCCCGATAAGCCGTGTCGACGGTCGGCCGAGCGAGGTCACGTGCCCGCTCGGCCCCCTTCCGCAGCACGCCGTCCACATAACCCGGGTCCGCACACAGCTGCGCGTGCCGTTCCCTGACCGGCCGCAGCAGCTCCACGACCGCATCGGCCGTGTCCTTCTTCAGCGCCCCGTACGAGGACCCCCGCGTGTCGTACTCCGCGGCGACCTCCAGGGGCTTGCGGCCGGTGCAGGCCGCCAGGATCTCCAGCAGGTTCGCGACGCCGGGCTGAGCCTCCCGGTCGTACACGATCTCGCTACCGCTGTCGGTCACCGCACGCATGATCTTCTTGCGTACGACGTCGGCCTCGTCGAGCAGATAGACGATGCCGGACGTCTCCGCGTGCGACTTCCCCATCTTGGACGTCGGGTCCTGCAGGTCCATCACCCTGGCCGCCACCGCGGGGGTCATGGCCTTGGGTACGACGAAAGTGTGCCCGTAGCGCTGGTTGAACCGGACCGCCAGGTCCCTCGTGAGCTCGACGTGCTGCGCCTGGTCGTCGCCGACGGGAACCTCGTCCGCTCCGTACGCCAGGATGTCCGCCGCCATGAGCACGGGATAGGTCAGCAGCGACAGCCGTACGCTCCCGCCGGCGGCCCGCTCCCGTACGGACTTCTCCTTGTACTGGATCATCCGCCGCATCTCGCCGTCGGTGGCCGTGCACTCCAGCAGATAGGCCAGCCGGGTGTGCTCGTCCACATGGCTCTGTACGAACAGAGTGCAGAGCTCGGGATCGAGTCCCGCCGCGAGCAACAGCGTCGCGGCCTGCCGGCTGAGCCTTCGTACGCGAGCGGGGTCGTGGTCGACGGTCAGCGCGTGAAGGTCGACGACACAGAAGAGGGCATCGGCCCGGTGCTGGTCGGCCTCCA
Organism: Streptomyces sp. NPDC021096; assembly: GCF_040641275.1. Lineage (NCBI taxonomy): Bacteria > Bacillati > Actinomycetota > Actinomycetes > Kitasatosporales > Streptomycetaceae > Streptomyces > Streptomyces sp. NPDC021096. Next base: position 3,959 of record NZ_JBFADG010000051.1, read on the forward strand.
CCCACTGGCGGACGGCGCCCAGGTGGTTGCCGAGGGTCAGATGGCCGGTGGGCTTGATGCCACTGAAGATGCGTGCCATGGCTGAGCTGGTCTCCTTCGAGGTGGAGCCACCGCCACAGACAGCAGAAACGGCCGCCGAGGCGGCGGCCGTTGGGTGCATGCGCAGGTCGTGGGCCGCCTGTCAGGCGGCCCACCACTGCTGGGTGAGCGCATGCTTGGTCACAGGACGACCGTAGCCTCCGAAACCCCCTTGCGCCACGGGTTTGATGGGGCTTACGGGAGCGTGTAGAGTTCTTCGAGTTGCCACGGGGTCCGCGAGGACGCCGGGGCGGCCACTCGAGTCGCATCGGCGGCAATCACCACTGCACGGTCCCTGAACGGGAAGTATTTCGGCGTGCCGGAATACGGAACGGGATGGCTCGGGAC
>NZ_JBFADG010000052.1:0-3916 GCF_040641275.1 Streptomyces sp. NPDC021096
TCCACACCACCCACCACGACGCCGGCAGCGGCATCCGTGGCGATGGCCTCCAGCAGCCGTACCAGCCGCTGCGCGAACTCCTCGACGGTGGCCTCGTCGAAGAGGTCGGGCCGGTAGTCCAGGCGCAGGTGCAGCGCCTTCCCGGGGATGACGCCGAGGGCCAGGGGGTAGTGCGTGGCGTCGCGGCCCTGGACCGCGGCGACCTGCAGGCCCGAGGGCATGGTCTGGAGCGCGCCGGCGTCGAAGGGGTAGTTCTCGAACACCATGACCGTGTCGAACAACTCGCCCAGACCGGCGAGTCGTTGGATCTCACCGAGGCCGATGTACTGGTGCTCGATGAGCCGCGTCTGCTCCTCCTGGAAGCGCGTGAGGAGGCCGGCCAGGGTCTCGGACGGGTCGATCTTCATCCGCACCGGCAGGGTGTTGATGAACAGCCCGACCATCGACTCGATTCCGGGGAGCTCCGGCGGACGGCCGGAGACCGTCGCGCCGAACACCACGTCCTCGCGGCCGGTCACCCGGCTCAGCAGCAGGCCCCACGCGACCTGCGCCACGGTGTTCATCGTCAGGCTGCGACCGCGCGCGAACTCCTGGAGCGCGGAGGTCAGTTCCTCGGACAGGTCGACCGTGACCCGCTCCGGCAGCACCGCGTCGCGGCCCGGTCCCGTCGGCGCGATCCGCGTCGGCTCCTCCAGTCCCGCCAGGGAGGACCGCCAGGCCTCGAGCGCCGTGGGCCGGTCCTGGCGCGACAGCCAGGCCAGATGGTCCCGGTAGGGGGTCACCCGCGGCAGCGTGGCGTCGTCGCCGTTGTGCGTGTAGAGCGTCAGGAGCTCCCGCGTGACGAGCGGCATCGACCAGCCGTCCAGCAGGATGTGATGGTTGGTGAGGACGAACCGGAAGCGCTGCTCCTCCAGGCGGATCAGCGTGAACCGCATCAGGGGCGGCTGCGACAGGTCGAACCGGCGCACCCGGTCCTCCGCCAGCAGCCGGGCGACCTCGGCCTCACGCGCGTCCGCGGCGCGGTCCCGCAGGTCCACCTCGGTCCACGGCAGCTCCACCGCCTTGGGTACGACCTGAACGGGCTGCTCCAGCCCCTCGTGGAGGAAGCCGGCCCGCAGGTTCGCGTGCCGCGCCAGCAGGGTGCGGGCGGCGGCGCGCAGGGCCGAGGTGTCCCAGGGGCCCACCAACTCGAAAGCGACCTGGACGTTGTACACATCCGGCCCCTGCTCGTCATACACGGCGTGGAACAGGAGTCCCGCCTGCAACGGCGACAAAGGGAGGATGTCTTCCAGGTCACTAACCATTGGGGAAACCTTCCATATTTCACATGGAGAGAAGTTCTCCGGACCCGGCCGGGGCCCGCAAGAGTGGCGGCGGGCTAGGTGCCTGCCCCGCGGAGGAAAATGTCACTACCGCTGCTGGAGGATCGGCCCCGATTCGCGCCCCGCGAACAGGCCGAATACAGCCTCATGCACCCGCCCCCGAATCTTCAGCGCCGCCCGCCGGTCAATCACGCGGCCGCGAACTACGAAGATCATCTAACTTTGCCTGAGCCTATATCAGCCACGCCCCGACAGCAAGGGAATCATTTATGGCATGATGCCCGTTTTTAACCCATCCTCCCTGCTGTGGTTGGTTTGCACTGTGGCGGACCCGTCATCAACATCGCAGCGGAAGATGAGGTAGCGTCCCGAGTCGGAGTGATCACAGCACCCCTCGGGGGCGGGGCTGCCTCGTCCTTGACAACGTGCGTTCGCATCTTTGCAAGATGCCCATTACATGCCGTTCAAAGGAGTTGAGGAATGAGCAATCCGTTCGACGACCCTGATGGCCGCTTTTTCGTGCTCGTGAATGACGAGGGTCAGCACTCGCTGTGGCCCTCGTTCGTCCAGGTGCCGGACGGCTGGCGGATCGCCCTTGAGGAGACCTCCCGCCAGGCGTGCGTGGACTACATCGAGGAGAACTGGGACGACATGCGGCCCAACAGCCTGAAGCTGGAATCCGAAACAGCAGGCTGAGCAATTAGGGGCGAGCTTCCAGGGGGGAGCTCACCGACGGGGGCTAGGGGGAGAAGCCGATGTGGGCTTCTGAAGGGGACGGTCAGGCTCGGGTCCGCCGCGGAAAGCGCGGATGGGGGGCATGTGCCGGTTTTTGCCGTCCATTTGTGTCATTTTCGCGGCCGAGCAGGCCACGTTCGCTCCGCCCGAGGCGAGGATCGGGCCCATCACAGGCGATCGCCGGCGCGTTCCGGCCGACTCGGGCAGCCGTCCTGGGAACCGCCTTGTCCCACGGCCGTCAGCGGTCTTCCGCCGAAGCGGCCCGTGCCCATTCCCCGCGCATTCCGTCCGGGACCGTCCCACCGAGGTAGTGCCGTCCGGCCCCTTGATCGACCGGTCCACTGGTCAAGGGGCCGAGCCCCGCGGCGGAAAACCGTGCCGTGCCGTCCTGCGCCGCATTTCCCCGATGCACGGTGCGAGCACCCTCGGCTGCGCTCTCTTCACCACTCATACGTCTTTGGTTCACGCCGCAACTGATTCACTTTCCAGCGTCACGGATGGGTCGAGCGGGCGATGACCTCATAGTCACTAGCCTTGCGAAGGGTGTATGCAATGACTCAGTCTCACAGCGGCCTGAGGAATTTGATGTCGGGGCAGCTCGGGATCTGGTTCGCCCAGCAGCTCGACCCGCAGAGCACCGCCTACAACGTCGGCGAGTATCTCGAGATCGACGGCGACCTGGACATCAGGCTCTTCGAGATCGCCCTGCGGCACGCATACACCGAGGCCGAAGCCCTGCACGCACGTTTCGTCGGAGAGGACGACGACGTGCGGCAGCATTTCGCCGTATCCGACGACTGGCCCCTACACATTGTCGACCTGACCGCCCACCCGGATGCCCGCGCCGCTGCGGAATCATGGATGTGGGACGACATGCGGAAGCCGACTCCGCTCACGGGTGAACGATTCTTCACCCAGGCCCTCTTCCTCGTTCCCGGAAATCGCTTCTTCTGGTACCAGCGAGCCCACCACATCGTCGTCGACGGATTCGGCGGACCGCTCCTCGCAAGCCGTACGGCCGCGCTGTACAACGCGCTGCTCGCCGGTGACCCGGTCGGGGAACGGGCATGGGAGTCCATCGACGTCCTGCTCGCCGCCGACGACGAGTACCGCACTTCGAGCGACTTCACGGCGGACCGCGACTACTGGCTGCGGGAACTCGCCGACCGCCCCGAGGTCACCGGGCTCAGCGGTCGCCGCGCGGCCGAGGCGAGCGGCACGGTCCACCGCCACCTGGAGGGTGTCGGACCGGACGAGGCCGCCCTGCTGCGCCAGGCCGCCCGGAAGTACCGCACCACCCTGTCCGGCCTTCTGGTCGCCGGCACCGCCGCCTACATCAGCGCGATGACCGGTGCACAGGACGTCGTCCTGGGTCTTCCGGTACTGGGCCGGACGGGCAGCGCCGCCCGGCGCATTCCCGGAATGACCGCGAACGTTCTCCCCGTTCGCATGACGGTCTCCCCCGGCGCGGAAATCGCGGATTTCATCTCCCACACATCCGACCGGATCCGCAAGGCGCTGCGCCACCAGCGCTACCGGTACGAGGACATCCGCCGAGACCTCCAACTGGCCTCCGACGAGCCGCTCTTCGGCCCGACGGTCAATGTCATGTCCTTCGACTACGACCTCCGCTTCGGGAATTCCGGCGTCACGGTCCACAACCTCTCGAGCGGCATGCCGTTCAACGACCTCTCGGTCAATGTCTACGACCGGTCCGCCGACGGCAGCGTGAAGATCGCATTCGACGCGAACGCCGATCTGTACGAGCCTCAGGAAATCGCCGAACACGCCCGCCGATTCGTGCGCCTTCTCCTCGACATCGCCACCGCTGACGCGGGTGTTGCGGTCGGTGGAATAGG
>NZ_JBFADG010000053.1:0-3658 GCF_040641275.1 Streptomyces sp. NPDC021096
GGTGGATTAGTGGCGAACGGGTGAGTAACACGTGGGCAATCTGCCCTTCACTCTGGGACAAGCCCTGGAAACGGGGTCTAATACCGGATACGACCTGCCGAGGCATCTCGGTGGGTGGAAAGCTCCGGCGGTGAAGGATGAGCCCGCGGCCTATCAGCTTGTTGGTGGGGTAATGGCCTACCAAGGCGACGACGGGTAGCCGGCCTGAGAGGGCGACCGGCCACACTGGGACTGAGACACGGCCCAGACTCCTACGGGAGGCAGCAGTGGGGAATATTGCACAATGGGCGAAAGCCTGATGCAGCGACGCCGCGTGAGGGATGACGGCCTTCGGGTTGTAAACCTCTTTCAGCAGGGAAGAAGCGAGAGTGACGGTACCTGCAGAAGAAGCGCCGGCTAACTACGTGCCAGCAGCCGCGGTAATACGTAGGGCGCAAGCGTTGTCCGGAATTATTGGGCGTAAAGAGCTCGTAGGCGGCTTGTTGCGTCGGATGTGAAAGCCCGGGGCTTAACCCCGGGTCTGCATTCGATACGGGCAGGCTAGAGTGTGGTAGGGGAGATCGGAATTCCTGGTGTAGCGGTGAAATGCGCAGATATCAGGAGGAACACCGGTGGCGAAGGCGGATCTCTGGGCCATTACTGACGCTGAGGAGCGAAAGCGTGGGGAGCGAACAGGATTAGATACCCTGGTAGTCCACGCCGTAAACGTTGGGAACTAGGTGTTGGCGACATTCCACGTCGTCGGTGCCGCAGCTAACGCATTAAGTTCCCCGCCTGGGGAGTACGGCCGCAAGGCTAAAACTCAAAGGAATTGACGGGGGCCCGCACAAGCAGCGGAGCATGTGGCTTAATTCGACGCAACGCGAAGAACCTTACCAAGGCTTGACATATACCGGAAACGGCCAGAGATGGTCGCCCCCTTGTGGTCGGTATACAGGTGGTGCATGGCTGTCGTCAGCTCGTGTCGTGAGATGTTGGGTTAAGTCCCGCAACGAGCGCAACCCTTGTTCTGTGTTGCCAGCATGCCCTTCGGGGTGATGGGGACTCACAGGAGACTGCCGGGGTCAACTCGGAGGAAGGTGGGGACGACGTCAAGTCATCATGCCCCTTATGTCTTGGGCTGCACACGTGCTACAATGGCCGGTACAATGAGCTGCGATGCCGTGAGGTGGAGCGAATCTCAAAAAGCCGGTCTCAGTTCGGATTGGGGTCTGCAACTCGACCCCATGAAGTTGGAGTTGCTAGTAATCGCAGATCAGCATTGCTGCGGTGAATACGTTCCCGGGCCTTGTACACACCGCCCGTCACGTCACGAAAGTCGGTAACACCCGAAGCCGGTGGCCCAACCCTTGTGGAGGGAGCCGTCGAAGGTGGGACTGGCGATTGGGACGAAGTCGTAACAAGGTAGCCGTACCGGAAGGTGCGGCTGGATCACCTCCTTTCTAAGGAGCACATAGCCGACTGCGAGCGAATGACTCGCACGGTTGCTCATGGGTGGAACGTTGACTATTCGGCACAGTTTTGAGGGATCGCTAGTACTGCTTCGGCGTGGAACGTGAATCTTGAGGCTGGGTCGGGCACGCTGTTGGGTATCTGAGGGTACGGAACGTAAGTTTCGAACCTTCGCGATGCCGGCCCCAGTGCACTCGATGCGGTTAGCGTCGGGGTGATGGGTGGCTGGTCGTTGCTTGAGAACTGCACAGTGGACGCGAGCATCTGTGGCCAAGTTTTTAAGGGCGCACGGTGGATGCCTTGGCACCAGGAACCGATGAAGGACGTGGGAGGCCGCGATAGGCCCCGGGGAGCTGTCAACCGAGCTTTGATCCGGGGGTGTCCGAATGGGGAAACCCGGCAGTCGTCATGGGCTGTCACCCGCTGCTGAACACATAGGCAGTGTGGAGGGAACGCGGGGAAGTGAAACATCTCAGTACCCGCAGGAAGAGAAAACAACCGTGATTCCGGGAGTAGTGGCGAGCGAAACTGGATGAGGCCAAACCGTATGTGTGTGATACCCGGCAGGGGTTGCGCATGCGGGGTTGTGGGATCTCTTTTTCACAGTCTGCCGGCTGTGAGACGAGTCAGAAACCGTTGATGTAGGCGAAGGACATGCGAAAGGTCCGGCGTAGAGGGTAAGACCCCCGTAGCTGAAATGTCAACGGCTCGTTTAAGAGACACCCAAGTAGCACGGGGCCCGAGAAATCCCGTGTGAATCTGGCGGGACCACCCGCTAAGCCTAAATATTCCCTGGTGACCGATAGCGGATAGTACCGTGAGGGAATGGTGAAAAGTACCGCGGGAGCGGAGTGAAATAGTACCTGAAACCGTGTGCCTACAAGCCGTGGGAGCGTCGCGCATCAAGCTTGCTTGGTGCGTCGTGACTGCGTGCCTTTTGAAGAATGAGCCTGCGAGTTTGCGGTGTGTTGCGAGGTTAACCCGTGTGGGGAAGCCGTAGCGAAAGCGAGTCCGAATAGGGCGATTGAGTAGCGCGCCCAAGACCCGAAGCGGAGTGATCTAGCCATGGGCAGGTTGAAGCGGAGGTAAGACTTCGTGGAGGACCGAACCCACCAGGGTTGAAAACCTGGGGGATGACCTGTGGTTAGGGGTGAAAGGCCAATCAAACTCCGTGATAGCTGGTTCTCCCCGAAATGCATTTAGGTGCAGCGTCGTGTGTTTCTTGCCGGAGGTAGAGCACTGGATAGGCGATGGGCCCTACCGGGTTACTGACCTTAGCCAAACTCCGAATGCCGGTAAGTGAGAGCGCGGCAGTGAGACTGTGGGGGATAAGCTCCATGGTCGAGAGGGAAACAGCCCAGAGCATCGACTAAGGCCCCTAAGCGTACGCTAAGTGGGAAAGGATGTGGAGTCGCAGAGACAACCAGGAGGTTGGCTTAGAAGCAGCCACCCTTGAAAGAGTGCGTAATAGCTCACTGGTCAAGTGATTCCGCGCCGACAATGTAGCGGGGCTCAAGCGTACCGCCGAAGTCGTGTCATTCACACAATAGGGCCAACGCCTGTGTGGATGGGTAGGGGAGCGTCGTGTGCCGGGTGAAGCAGCCGCGGAAGCGAGTTGTGGACGGTTCACGAGTGAGAATGCAGGCATGAGTAGCGATACACACGTGGGAAACGTGTGCGCCGATTGACTAAGGGTTCCTGGGTCAAGCTGATCTGCCCAGGGTAAGTCGGGACCTAAGGCGAGGCCGACAGGCGTAGTCGATGGACAACCGGTTGATATTCCGGTACCCGCTTTGAAACGCCCAATATCGAATCAGGCGATGCTAAGTCCGTGAAGCCGTCCTGGAGCCTTCGGGCAAAGGGAAGTGGTGGAGCCGACGACCCAGACTTGTAGTAGGTAAGCGATGGGGTGACGCAGGAAGGTAGTCCAGCCCGGGCGGTGGTAGTCCCGGGGTAAGGGTGTAGGGCGTTGTGTAGGCAAATCCGCACAACATACAGCCTGAGACCTGATGCCGAGCCGATTGTGGTGAAGTGGATGATCCTATGCTGTCGAGAAAAGCCTCTAGCGAGTTTCATGGCGGCCCGTACCCTAAACCGACTCAGGTGGTCAGGTAGAGAATACCGAGGCGTTCGGGTGAACTATGGTTAAGGAACTCGGCAAAATGCCCCCGTAACTTCGGGAGAAGGGGGGCCATGTCCGGTGATG
>NZ_JBFADG010000054.1:0-3282 GCF_040641275.1 Streptomyces sp. NPDC021096
GAGGGCGCCGAGACCGGCAGAGCGCAGGTGGGCCAGGACATGGTCGTGGCGGGCGGCGGTGATGTCGTGGGTGCGGCCGGGCCGTGCGGCGGATATCGGGTCTGTGATTTCCTTTACAGTCCCCGGTCCAGCAGCATCGGGGTTGAGGTGCCGCCTTCCGCGTCGTGTGCCGGGCACTGTGCCGGAGCCAGTGGAGTGCTCACCCCTCCACTCTTCGAAGTCGTCGGGGCTGGCAGGGGGGTGACCCCAGCCATGCGCTTCTCTCGAGGATCTCTTCCGCCCGCCAGTAGGACAACCGGGCGCGGCGGGCCACCAGGCAGGTGTCCAGGTCGGGGTGCCGTGAGCGGGATGCCGCACAAGGGCCGCGCTATTGGTGCAGTCCGGGCCAGACGTCGGCGATGCGGCGGACGCCGGGTTTGCGGGCTTGGCCGGTGTGCCAGTCGCATTCGAGGTATCGGCCGCCGCCGAAGAAGCGTGGGTTGCCGTTGCTGCCAAGCAGGGCGGCGTCCAGGGGCAGCATCTCCTCAGGCAGGCCCTTCCAGACCTCCCGGATCGTTCGGGTGGTCCCGACGCGTCGCCCGGTTTTCCAGTCGCACTCGACGTAGTGTTCGGTCCCGAAGAACCGGGCGTTGCCGTTGCTGCCGAGCAGAGCGGCCCTGATGTTGCCGCGCATGTGCTCGGGCAGTCCGGGCCATTCGTCGGCGATGCGGCGGACGCCGGGTTTGCGGGCTTGGCCGGTGTGCCAGTCGCATTCGAGGTATCGGCCGCCGCCGAAGAAGCGTGGGTTGCCGTTGCTGCCAAGCAGGGCGGCGTCCAGGGGCAGCATCTCCTTAGGTAGGCCCTTCCAGACCTCCCGGATCGATCTCACGTTCCCCTTGCGTTCGCCGGAGTCCCAGTCGCACTCGACGTAGTGTTCGGTCCCGAAGAACCGGGCGTTGCCGTTGCTGCCGAGCAGGGTCGCCCGCAGGCTGACGATTCGGGCCAAGGCCGAGGGCACGGTGGCGTCCCATGTGGGGTCGGTGTCGGCCCAGCGCACCTTGTAGAAGCCGCGACCACCGGTCCGAGTGTCCTGGGGGCGGAAGAAGCGGATGCGTTCCGAGGCCCATCCGCCGTCCGCCCTGTCGTGTCGAACAAGGGCGATTTGGTGCGACGAGGGGTGTACGCCGAGTCCTTTGACCTCGTACAGGCCGGAGATCTCCCCGGGAGCCGGCGCAAAGGTCTCGGTGTTCGCGTCGAACGTGACCACTTTGAGGTCGGTGGACACGTGGAAGTTGCGTGTGCCGGGCACCGGGGCGATGTCGTGGGGGGCCTCGTAGTAGCCCGGCCATTTCGCGAAGTGGCGCGAGATGCGATCCAGCGGCCTGGGGTCGGTCTCCAGCGGGAAGTCGCGGACGTGTTGCAGTGGCGGGTCCTCCCGCAGCCCGCGCCAGGCGTACTTGCGCAGGATCCCGGTACCGCCAGCGGTTTTAGGTCCTTTGTTCCGGCCTACGGCCCACAGCGTGCGGCTGTGTTCGTCCCACAGCACTCCATGAGCGTCGAAAAGCTTGTCGCTCCAGTCGCGGAGCGACTGGTCGAGGTGACTTCGATAGACCTTGACGGCACCGGCGCTGTCCGTCTCGCCAGCGGCATCTCCTCCCGGAGCCGCTCCCACGAGCACTCCCTTGGGCAGCAGATCCGCCGAGTGGACGCTCCCGTCGGTATCCACTGCCTGCAGAACCTCGCCGTGCGGAAAGCTGATCACGAGAATCTTTCCGCCTCCGCACGCGAGGGCGTAGCGAGAGCCATGCGTGTCCTTGCGCACCCTCACGTCATTCGCCGTCCAACCCTTGCGCGTCCACATCCACAAGGGTGTGGCCCAATCCGGATCGGCCGGGTCGAAGGCTTGAAGCGTCTCTCCTCCGGCGGCAATGACCAGATTCATCGCACCTCCCCAGCGTCGAAGTCCACACCGGTCGCGGCCTGCCGGAAACCGAGGGCTGTCACAGTACCCGTATCGCGTTACTGGTCGCTCAGGGCCGGCCAGTTCGGCTTCGCGGCGATGTCGCTGATGCGCCCGCGGATCTCGTTGCCGTTCGTCTTCACGGTCTGGTTGCCCTTGAACAGCCAGTACCAGCCGCCCCCGGAGTACAGCGCGGCCTCGATCGGGCCCTTCGCGAAAATGGTGTCCTTGAGCACCGGCCACAGGTCCGGACCGGTGATGTCGCCGACGCCCTCGTCCAGGACGGCCCCGTGCTTGTCCGTGCGGGCGGTCTTGTCGCCCTTGAAGAACCAGAACCCGTCCTTGCCGCCGCTGCCGGACTCGACGGCGGCGTCCACGCCGTCCGCGAACACCGTGCCCTTGAGCGCGGGCCAGTGGCTGTCCGCGGTGATGTCCTTCATCTCCTTGTTGATGGTGTATCCGTCGGTCCGCAGCGCCTGGTTGCCCCGAAAGAGCCAGTAGTTGTTGCCGCCGGAGTACACGGAGGCGTCGATGGGGCCGTCGGCGAAGATGGTGTCCTTCAGAGCGGGCCAGTTCTTAGGGGCCGTCAGCAGGGCCTTGGGGCGGTCGACGGTCGCTCCGTGCTTGTCAGTGCGCAGGCTCTGGTTCCCCTTGAAGAACCAAAATCCCCACTGCCCGCCGCCCTCCGAGCCTACGGCGGCGTCCAGACCATCCCTGAAATTGCCCATACTCGCTCCAAATGTGCACATAACGGACACGTTGTGACTATGTTAGTGGCTCCTGACCGGTACGAACACACTCCGCAGTCAGGGTTCACCCGGATGACCGACTTCCCGGTGCGGTCCAAGGCGGGCAGTTGGCGCGGGGGATGTCGGCGCCGGGCGCGCCCCAGTAAGGACGCCGAACCCGTCGACTACACGGGCTGGTCGAGCCAGGCAGTCCTGGCCGTGCTGCGTCACGACCAGCGCCTGGCCGACATGGCCGACGGCAATGACGTGTCCGAGTCCACCGTCCGCCGCTGGCGGGACGAGCTGATCGTCCTGCTCGCCGCGCAGGCCCCGCGCCTTGACCGCGCCCTGAAGAAAGTCGCCAAGCGGGGCGGGGAGGTGGTTCTGATCGACGGCACCCTCATCTCCACACAGCGCCGCACCGGGAGGGCCGACCGGCGGAACTACTCCGGCATCAAACACCGCCGTCACGGCCTGCGCTTCCTCGCCCTGACCGACGAGAGAGGCCGGCTGACCTGGTTATCCGCCGCACGGCCCGGCCGCACCCACGACATCACCGCCGCCCGCCACGACCATGTCCTGGCCCACCTGCGCTCTGCCGGTCTCGGCGCCCTC
>NZ_JBFADG010000055.1:0-2953 GCF_040641275.1 Streptomyces sp. NPDC021096
CGGACGGGCTGATTTTCAGCCCGTCCGGCGATTGAGGACACCGCGCGCAGCGCGGTCCGGGGTCTGGGGCGCATCCCCAGGAAACGGCGAAAGGGTGGGACCGGGGCTCACCCCCTCGGCCCGCGCCCGGGAACGGCGGGAAATCGTCCGCCACCGGGCGACCCACCGGGGTAGGTCAGCCCCATGACAGCAGCCCCCGCCGTCTACACCGGCATCCCTGAACGCCGCCCCCACCACACCCCCGTACCGCTCCCGCCCGCCCCCGACGCGGTCGAGCTGAGCGGCCCCGTCTTCGGCCCGGCCGACGTCGCCCCCTCCGACAGCGACCTGACGCGCCAGCACCCCGGTGAGCCGCTCGGCGAGCGCATCACCGTCACCGGCCGCGTCCTCGACGGCCGCGGCCGGCCGGTCCGGGGCCAGCTGGTGGAGCTGTGGCAGGCCAACGCCGCCGGCCGCTACGCCCACCGGGCGGACCGTCACGCGGCCCCGCTGGACCCGCACTTCACCGGTGCGGGCCGGTGTCTGACCGATGACGCCGGCCGCTACCGCTTCACCACGATCCGGCCCGGCGCCTATCCCCTGGCCGGTCTCCCGAATGTCTGGCGCCCCGCCCACCTGCACTTCTCCTTCTTCGGCCGGGCGTTCACCCAGCGCCTGGTCACCCAGATGTACTTCCCGGGCGACCCGCTCCTGCCGTACGACGGGGTCCTGGCCGCCCTGGACGACGACCGGGCCCGCGGGCGCCTGGTCGCCGCCTACGACCCCGCGCTGAACGAGCCGGAGTTCTCGCTCGGCTACCGCTGGGACGTGGTCCTCGACGGGCCGGCCGCCACCTGGACCGAGGGGAGCCGCTGACATGCCCTCCGAGGCCACGCCCTCCCAGCCCATCGGGCCCTTCTTCGGTACGGCCCTGCCCTTCCCCGGCGGCCCCGACGCCGCCCCCGCCGGGCACCCCGGGGCCGTCACCGTGCACGGATACGTCCTGGACGGCGAGGGCGAGCCGGTGCCGGATGCGCTGCTGGAGTTCTGGCAGGCGGCCCCGGACGGCTCCCTGGCCGGCGCGTCCGGCAGTCTGCGCCGGGACGGCGCCGCCTTCACCGGCTTCGCCCGCGTCCCCACCGGCGGCGACGGCCACTACGCGCTGCGCACGCTGCTGCCGGGCGGGGCCCCGTACCTGGCGCTGTGCCTCTTCGCGCGCGGCCTGCCGCGGCACCTGTTCACCCGGGTCTACTTCCGCTTCCCCGACGGGGATCCGCTGCCGGCCGCCCTGCCCGCCGACCGGCGGGCCACCCTGCTGGCCGTCCCCGAGCCCGGCCGGCACCGTTCGTACCGCTTCGACGTCCGGCTGTGCGGCGCCGCGGAAACGGTCTTTCTCCAGGTGGAGGCCGACTCGTAACGTGGGCCGCACAACTGGCGAGAGGACGGCGACGCAATGGCGCAACGGCGGCTGGTGGTCATCGGGGGCGACGCGGCGGGCATGTCCGCGGCCTCCCGCGCCCGCAGGCTCAAGGACCCCGGACAGCTGACGATCACGGCGTTCGAGCGCGGCCGCTTCGCCTCGTACTCGGCGTGCGGCATCCCCTACTGGGCCGGGGGCGTGGTCGACGGTCCGGACGCGCTGATCGCCCGTACGCCCGAGGCGCACCGCGAGCGCGGCATCGATCTGCGCATGCGGACCGAGGTGACCGACATCGACGTGGCCGGGCAGCGGGTGCGCGCCCGCGATCTGACGTCGGGCCGGGAGGCGTGGCACGGCTTCGACGACCTGGTCGTCGCGACCGGGGCCCGGCCGGTGCGCCCGCCGCTGGAGGGCATCGACGCGCCGGGGGTGTACGGGGTGCAGACCCTGGACGACGGGCAGGCGCTGCTCGACGGGCTGCGGCAAGCACCGGGCGCGCCGGGCCGTCGGGCGGTCGTCATCGGCGCCGGCTACATCGGCGTGGAGATGGCCGAGGCTCTCCGTCGGCGGGAGTACGAGGTGACGGTCCTCGAGCGCTCGGCGCAGCCGATGTCCACGCTCGACCCGGACATGGGCGCGCTGGTGCGCGAGGCGATGTCCGGCATGGGCATCGACGTGGTGACGGACACCGCCGTCACCGGCATCCGTACGGGCCGGGACGGCCGGGTGGCCGCGGTCGCCACGGACGACCGCGAATTCCCCGCCGACGTGGTCGTCCTGGGGCTCGGCGTACGGCCCGAGACGGGCCTGGCCGACGCGGCGGGCCTGCCGCTCGGCGAGTCGGGCGGGCTGCTGACGGACCTGGCGATGCGGGTGCGCGGCCACGACAACATCTGGGCGGGCGGCGACTGCGTCGAGGTCCTGGACCTCGTCTCGGGCCGCACCCGGCACGTCGCGCTGGGCACGCACGCCAACAAGCACGGCCAGGTCATCGGCACGAACGTCGGCGGCGGTTACGCCACGTTCCCGGGCGTGGTCGGCACGGCCGTCAGCAAGGTCTGCGACCTGGAGATCGCCCGCACCGGCCTGCTGGAGGCCCAGGCCACGGCCGTGGGCCTGAGGTTCGTCACGGCCACGATCGAGTCGACGAGCCGCGCCGGCTACTACCCGCAGGCGCGCCCCATGACGGTCAAGATGCTCGCCGAGCGGGGCACGGGCCGGCTGCTGGGCGTCCAGATCGTCGGCCGCGAGGGTGCCGCGAAGCGGGTCGACGTGGCGGCGGTGGCGCTGACGGCCCGTATGACGGTGGACCATATGACGGCGCTGGACCTGGGCTACGCGCCGCCGTTCTCCCCGGTCTGGGACCCCATTCTGGTGGCGGCACGGAAGGCATCCGCGACGGTGGCCGAAGGGTGACCTTTCCCCACCCCGCCCCTTCCCGTAACTGGGGCTCCGCCCCAGACCCCGGTCCTCAATCGCCGGACAGGCTGGATTTTCCGCCGGTTCCGGGCAACAAAATCAGCCCGTCCGGCGATTGAGGACCGGGGGTCCGGG
>NZ_JBFADG010000056.1:0-2780 GCF_040641275.1 Streptomyces sp. NPDC021096
GACCCCGCGAGAGGAGAGGATGTCGGCAACGCCCTCGACGGCCTCTGTGTCTCCGGAGATGACGGTGGATTCGGGGCCGTTGACGGCGGCGATGGCGACGCCGTCGGTGAGGAGGGGGAGTACGTCGCTTTCGGAGGCGGCGACGGAGGCCATGGCTCCGCCGGTGGGCAGGGCCTGCATGAGACGACCGCGAGCTGCCACGATGCGAGCCGCGTCCTCAAGTGACCAGACGCCTGCGATGTGGGCTGCGGTGAGTTCACCGATGGAGTGGCCGAGGAGGTGGTCCGGCTTCACGCCCCACGAGGAGACGAGGCGGTAGAGGGAGACTTCGAGGGCGAAGAGACCTGCTTGGGTGTAAAGGGTCTCACTCAGCAGGTCGGTGTCGTCGCCCCAGACCACTTCGTGCAGGGGTCGGTCGAGGTGGCGGTCGAGCTCGGCGCAGACCTCGTCCCACGCCTGGGCGAAGACCGGGTAGGCGCTGTGCAGCTCGCGGCCCATGCCCAGTCGCTGGGAGCCCTGGCCCGTGAACAGCACGCCCAGCCCACCGGCCACCGGAACACCGACAGTCAGCGATTCGAGGCCTGCGAGGAGCTCGTCGCGGTTCGTGCCCACGACCACCGCGCGATGCGACAGCGCCGCACGCGACGAGGCCAGCGACCAGCCCACGTCCGCCGGATCCAGCTCCGGATTGCCGTTCACGAAGGACCTCAAGCGCTCGGCCTGCGCCCGAAGCGCAGCCTCGCCCTCACCCGACACCACCCAGGGGACGGCCGGCAGTTCGGCCTCGTCCGTCTCGGGCAGATCGGGTTCCGACGGTGCCTGTTCGAGAATGACGTGGGCGTTGGTGCCGCTCGCGCCGAACGAGGACACGCCGGCGCGGCGGAGGTCGCCGGTCTCCGGCCAGACCGTGCGCTCGGTGAGCAGCTCCACGGCGCCCGCGGTCCAGTCGACGTGGGGCGTGGGTTCGTCGACGTGGAGGGTCCGGGGCAGTACACCGTGCCGCATCGCCATGACCATCTTGATGACACCGGCCACACCCGCGGCAGCCTGGGCGTGTCCGATGTTGGACTTGACCGATCCCAGCAGCAGCGGCTGGTCGGCGTCACGGTCCTGGCCGTAGGTGGCGAGCAGCGCCTGCGCCTCGATGGGGTCGCCGAGCGTGGTGCCCGTGCCGTGTGCCTCCACGGCGTGGACGTCCCGGGACGCCAGGCCCGCGCTTGCCAGTGCCTGACGGATCACCCGTTGCTGGGAGGGGCCGTTGGGGGCGGTGAGGCCGTTCGAGGCGCCGTCCTGGTTGACGGCGGAGCCGCGTACGACCGCGAGGACCTGGTGGCCGTTGCGCCGGGCGTCCGACAGTCGCTCGACGAGGAGCATGCCGACGCCCTCGGCCCAGCCCGTACCGTCCGCGGCCGCCGCGAACGACTTGCACCGGCCGTCGGCCGCGAGACCGCCCTGGCGCGAGAACTCCACGAAGATCTGGGGCGTCGCCAGCACGGTGACACCGCCCGCGAGCGCCATCGAGCACTCGCCGCGCCGCAGCGACTCGCACGCCAGATGCAGCGCCACCAGCGACGACGAGCACGCCGTGTCCACCGTCAGCGCGGGGCCCTCGAGGCCGAACGTGTAGGCCACACGGCCGGACGCGACACTGCCCGCGGTGCCCGTCCCGAGGTAGCCCTCGGCGTCCTCCGGGACGTCGCGCAGCCAGGAGGCGTAGTCGTGGTACATCACGCCCGTGAAGACGCCGGTCCTGCTGCCCTTCAGCGAGTCGGGGGCGATGCCGGCCCGTTCGAACGCCTCCCAGGACGCCTCCAGCAGCAGTCGCTGCTGCGGATCCATGGCAGTCGCCTCGCGCGGCGAGATCCCGAAGAACCCGGCGTCGAACTCGGCCGCGTCGTAGAGGAACCCGCCGTCACGCGTGTACGACGACCCTGTGCGGCCCTTCGCGCCGGCCAGGGCCGCGAGGTCCCAGCCCCGGTCCGACGGGAGGACGGACACGGCGTCGGCCGCGGAATCGACGAACCGCCACAGGTCGTCGGGCGAGTCGATCCCGCCCGGGTAGCGGCAGCTCATGCCGACGATCACGATCGGGTCGTCGTCGAGTGCGGCCGGGGCCGCGACGGCGGCCGGTACGACAGCGGCACCGGCACCCCATGCCTGCGCGCGTACGTACTCCGCCAGCACGCGGGGGGTGGGGTAGTCGAAGACGGCGGTGGCCGGCAGCCGTACGCCCGTGGCCGCGCTGATGCGGTTGCGCAGTTCCACGGCGGTCAGCGAGTCGAAGCCGATCTCCTGGAAGGTCCGCGCCACCTCGACGGACTCCGCGGACGCGTGCCCGAGGACGGCTGCGACGTGCTCCTGCAGCAGACGCAGGACGTACTGGTCCTGCTCGGCCTCGGACCGCCCGGCGAGCTGGTGGCGCAGCCCGGCCGGGCCGCCGCCCTGGGCGGCCCGGCGGACCGGCGCGCTGACCAGACCGCGCAGAACGGACGGCAGCGTGCCGGCGGCTGCCTGCTCACGCAGCGCGGGGAGATTGAGCGGATCGGCCAGCACCATCGCCTCGTCGGCGGCGAGCGCGGCGTCGAACAGCTCCAGCCCCTGCTGGTCGGTCAGGCTCGTGCCGACCGACCGGGAGATCCTGGACAGCTGTACGTCGTCCAGGTCACTGGTCAGTTCGCTGCGCTGTTCCCAGAATCCCCAGGCGATGGAGGTGGCGGGGAGGCCGGTGGCGCGTCGGTGTGCCGCGAGGGCGTCGAGGTAGACGTTGGCGGCCGCGTAGC
>NZ_JBFADG010000057.1:0-1624 GCF_040641275.1 Streptomyces sp. NPDC021096
GCGGGGGTTGCGGGGGGTGCGGGCTGTGCTGAGCCGGGCGAAGTCCGGCGCGGGCAGCGCCCTGCGGTCCAGCTTGCCGTTCGTGGTCAGCGGCAACGCCTCCAGCACGACCACCGCAGCCGGAACCATGTAGTCCGGAAGTCGGTCGGCCACTGCCGTGCTCAGGGCCTCCGGCTCCAGGACGGCCTGGCCGTCCGGGACGACGTAGGCGACCAGTCGCTTGTCGCCGGGCAGGTCCTCGCGCACGATGACGGCCGCGTGAGCGACATCCGGCTGAGCGGCGAGGACGGCTTCGATTTCGCCGAGTTCGATACGGAAGCCCCGGATCTTCACCTGATCATCCGCACGCCCGAGGAACTCCAGCTCCCCCGACACCGACCACCGCACCACATCCCCCGTCCGGTACATCCGCTCACCAGGGGACCCGAACGGATCGGCCACGAAACGCTCAGCCGTCAAAGAAGGACGCCGCACATACCCCCGCGCGAGCCCCGCACCCGCGATATACAACTCACCCGCGACACCGACCGGAACCGGCGACAGACCGCCGTCCAGCACATACACCCGCGTATTGTCCATCGGCCGACCGATCGGCACCGCATCCGGCACCCCATCACCCGCACGGAACGCGATATGCGTCGCGAAAGCCGTCGACTCCGTCGGACCATACGTCGACCGCACCACCAGATCCGGACACGCCGCCAGCAACCCCCGCACCGCGGACGCCGACACCACATCCCCACCCGTGGACACCTCACGCACACCCACGAAAATCTCCGGCGCCTCCTCCGCCAACACCCGGAAAAGACCCGCCGTCGCATGGAAATTCGTCAGCCCGAACTCGGCCACCAACCCACGCACCACCTGCGCGTCCAACCGACCCGCGGGCGCCACCACCACACACCCACCCGCAAGCAATGGCGCCCACAACTCATACGTCGACGCGTCAAACGCATGATTCGCATGGAACAACACCCGCTGAAGAACCCCACGGTCCCAACAACGGTCCAAAGCAAACCCCGCCACACCCCCCTGCGTGACGGCAACACCCTTCGGCAACCCCGTCGAACCCGACGTGAACATCACATACGCCAGATCCTCCCCGGAAACCTCCACCCCCACATTCCCGGCATCGAACCCGGCCGACACCCCACCCACACCAGCCGGCTCCCCCACCGACACCACATCCACACCCGGCACACCAGCCAACACCAGCTCATGCCCCGACATCACCTCATCGACCAACAACACACACGACGAGGTGTCCTCCACCACCCACCGCATCCGCTCCACCGGATAACCACCATGCAACGGCACATAAGCAGCACCCGACTTCACCACCGCCAGCAAAGCCACCACAAGATCAACAGAACGCTCCATCAACACCGCGACACAAGCGCCCCGACCCACCCCCCGCGACACCAACACACGCGCCAGACGATTCGCCCGCGCATTCAACTCCCCATACGACAACACCAACCCACCCGGACCCACCACCGCCGGAGCCCCAGCATCAACAACCACACGACGCTCAAACAACTCCGCCAAACCACCCCCCACAACCTCACAACCCGTCGCATTCCACTCCACCAGAACCCGACGCCGCTCAACCCCCGACAACACA